>JADFGN010000302.1 GCA_022567695.1 Candidatus Poribacteria bacterium
TGCGGCATACTTTAACTAAAATCCTCTTTTGATTTCACCCCAAGAAGTTGCAAGTTTTCCACGCGGCTGCACAGCAAGTAATTCGTCCTGCCCCATCTCCATACTTGCCTTGATTTCGTCGGGAGAGAGCACTCGATTCCAGAGTCTGACTTCATCGACGATGCCCGGCCACGCTTCACCAGCCCATGTACCAATCGTCACCTCATTGGGTGCACCAGCAGGGCCAACGGGATTATTAGATTTCTGAGAGTGGCTGACTGCTCCATCGACATAAATCTCGACTAACCCGCTCCCGTCAGTCGTGTGCGTGTAGGCAAGATAGTACCACTGCCCTGTTTTCAACTGTGTTTTCGTGTCATTGATATCTAGGAAACCGCCAGCATCGTTGTTTGTCCATACTTTGATGTTATTGCCCGGGTTCATTCCATACCCGAAACCGATATTTCGGCCGCCACCGCTGCGCGTTCCAAAAATGATTGCATGGGCACTGGGCAAGCGGTTCAGGTTGATCCATGCGGCCTGCGTAATCTCGTCTTCGATATGAAATACAGGGTCATCGTCAATAAACACTTTATCACTTGAAGCACTAAATTCGAGTGCTTTGCCAAACTTTCCATCGACCCACTTTGCGTTGCCCTGAATTTCACCTTCAAATGCGTTCTCGGAGAGCCCCGTGATTTTCTTTCCGGCGCCTTCATCAAGAGGCATGTACAGCACAAGCCCATCAAGCAAATCCGCAGAGGCAATGGATACCCACGCCAATGCGATGAGTGTAAAAACATACAATCTTTTCATATTGACCTCCTAAAAACAGAAATTTGAGTATTTGATGTCATGATCAAATTAGATTTGAACACGATCTTCGTATGTCGAAGATAACAGAGAGTATATCACATCCCAAGTATTTTCACAATACCTTTCCAGCTACCAAATCCTTTCACCAATTGGGGTCATACTCCCAGTTGGCTTTCTGCTTTCCATACTTCTGACCATCGATAACGGTCTGATGACAAATGAAGCATCTGTGGTAAGAAGTCACACCGTGTATCTCATGAGCGAATTTGATTTCGGGGGTGTTATGTTCATGGCAATTCACGCATGTATAGGCCTCGTATCTTGAATCCGCGTAGACGCTGAATTGTTCTTCCGCTTGCTGGGCACGATAGGCCTGCTTCTTTTCTCGGTCTGTAATCGTCCACCAACCGTCAGCTTCCTTGCCTTGAATTGTGGTGTTTTGAGGGAGTGGTAACCCATTGCTTTCAAACATCCAGTGCAAGTCGTCAGGAACTGTTCCACCAGTTTCTAGGTTTATTGGAAATGACAAATTTGCACGAAACAGCAAGGCATCTGGCGTGTGACAGCGTACACACGGAACATCGTGCGCTTCGGTCAAAGGCAAGAAATCATCGTGATCGAGTTTTTCCCGGCCATGTAGGATGACACTAATTAACAGAATAGGTGCAAGAGCGAGGTGACATCGAAGCAAGATGCGTCTTGCACCACGTGAGGTGAAACTCACCGCGATGCCTGTGCCGAGATTGAGCAGGGCAAATGATAACGTCAACCAGGAGTGCCACGCTTGAGGTTGGGCGGCGGAGTGGATGAGAACCAGAAATAATCCTAGAGATGCAAGCCTTTGGTGATATTTCAGCCAGATTTGCCTTCTCCCCCACCGAATCAGGCGCGTCCGAATAATATAACTGCTTGCAATAAGAATGGCGATAGCACCGATAATGCTGAACGTATGCCGCGCCTCACCAAAGCTAGATCTAAGAATAAAAAAAAGCGATATGCCCACAGCACCGATAGCACCGTAAGCAATCTGAATGAATACGTTCATAGATTGAAAAATAAAATTGGCATAAAAAAAGCCGAGTCATTGGCGGATGGTGTAGGGAAACGGGCGAATAGCGGATTCGGTTGAGAGCACCCAAAGAACCCAAACAAACTGGGGAGAACCTACAATTTCACCAGATAACTCGACTTCGGATTTTGGAGACAAGATTTGAAGGCTGTGATTAAGGAGCAATTCTCATACCATAATTGCGTACTGCTTTTGTAGCGCCGAAGTAACCGTGAGTCTACTTTGTCATGTCTATCCCTTTTCCAGATTGATATACCTGTGCCCAATTGTTTAACGAAGTGTTCAAATTTTGGACGCTCTTTAACTGGGTTGTTCCTGTGAGGGTTGCAAAAACTCAAGCCTTTGCACCGCTTGACGATAATCAGAAATATAGGGTGCGACGTTAGCTCTCCACCTCTCTGTTTTTTTGAAATCAACATCAGCGATGGCAACTCCCTCACCGTCGATCACTTCATCAAGGACTTCTCCCCACGGACTGATAATCGATGATTGACCAATTCCTCTCAGTGTTCCGTGAAGGTCATAATTCCCCCAATGGTTCGCGGAAATAAAGTAGATGCCGTTTTCGAGAGCGCGTGTCATCCCCATTGCACGGTATGCGCTGTTATTGTAGTTCCACCGTTCACACTCGTCTGTCGTCAACCACGCGGTCGAATGAATCAAAAGATCGATGCCCCCTTTGAGGACGAGATGGCGGATGTATTCGGGGAAGACGTAATCGTAGCAAATTGTCAAACCAATTCGTCCAAAGGGGAGTTCGCAGACACAAGCCTGATTTCCCGGAATGAATCCTTTTTTCTCATCCAAGTAGAGGAAAATTTTTCGATATTTTTCCTCTATTTCACCCTGTGGTGAGATAAGGATGCTTGCGTTATGTAATCTTCCCGTGCGCTCATCCTTTTCAGCCATTCCCGCAACAAGATAAACCGAGTTTGCTTTGGCAATCTTACTTAGTTCCCGCGTCGTTGGGCCGGGGATAGGTTCCGCGAGATTTTCCATTTCCCCAAATACGATGCCGGTTGTAAATAGTTCTGGAGCGCAAACAAATTCTGCACCGCTTTCACTCGCGGATCGGATTAATCGATCAGCATTGCTCAGATTTGCTGTAACATTGCCAACTTCACAACAGATTTGAATTGCTGCAATTCGCATACAAACATCTCCTTCTCGTCCATAAAGCACGGAAGTTCCAGGTCGCCGCCAGAGGGAGTACATTCCATCTGCTATTGAACAAAATTCATCATACCACAAGTCTGGGAAATGGTCAAGAGCAATGCATCAAAAATAGAAATTTCTACATCAAAAAGTCTTCCATTTTGCGTCGATCTGTGTTATACTCGCCGCAACTTTTTGTGATTCTGTATCATCCGAACTCTGGCGAGTTCGGCTACGGGGTGAATGCGATGTCATCTGACTTTCAGGATTTATGACCATACCCTATTTATTTCACCGGGGTGTAGCGAATCATCTATCGGTGGGGACGTGCTTATACCATTTGGATAATTTCATGTTGCATTTATCAATACCAGATGCAAGGTTCATCGCCTGCCTTTAAGCTAAGCGAAGGGATACAGATGACCTGCATATTGAATCTTGAATCCTAAAACAATGGTTAAAAAGAAAAGAAAACAGATTGAACAGACTATTCTGCACTTCGTCCTAGTCACAGGATCGATTGTTTTTGCATTTCCATTCTTCTGGCTAGTTTTGACCAGTATCAAAGCCGATCGGGAGATCTTCGTCTATCCGCCGAAGTGGATTCCGCAAATGCCGTATCGGGTAAAGACCTCCCCGTACATCGCACAGAAGGAATATCCAGCCTTCTCTAAGCCCAAATCCATCCCGGATGAAGAGTGGAAAAATTTACACGATGAAGTCAGAATCGCAATCTGGGAGGAATGCGAGAAGGAGATTGCGGCAATTCCTCAATTGCAGGCAGCCACGGAAGAATCGGGTCTGTATAAAGAATTTCGTGACGAAATGATTGCTGGAATCTGGAAGCAGATCGCCGATCAAAGCGGCAACGATTTCTGGGCGACCCCAAAACCCCAATTGTTAAAAGCGATACGCGATTTCGTTTCACCAGAAAAAGTAAGCAGCATCGGCGAGTTAATCTACCGTGAGATCGGCATCGGCGATGTCTTGATTCAGAACACCCATCGCGAGGAAACAGCGGTCAATGGTAGCATCAATACATGGAAAGCCGAGTCGGATAACGTACTTGGATGGCAGACTTACGCGGCAGCAATTAACTACGCGGGGCTGAGACATGATTTGCGATCCCGCCGAACAACTATACTTTCAAACACCGTTGAGTTGCCGTTCGGATTGGAAAATGTCCGTGCGATTACGCTCCCGATCAAAGGGGATGAACTGTATCATCAGATCTCACTGAAGCTGGAAACGGTGGGCGGCGTTTACTACGCGAAAGCACCGTTCGTGGTCGACACATATCTCTGGAAAGACGCAATCTGGCAGCTTAAAGGTGTTCCAGATGAGAATGAGCGTAATCATCTTCTGCTTATCGCCGACCCGAATCAACGTTCGAGTATCCAGAATCCGGAGCACATCCACCTGACGTTGACAATAAAACGGCCTTCTTATCTCTGGGTGCTTTATCGCAAATTTATCCGTAATTATGTCGAAGCCGCGGAATATGTACCATTCTGGAAATTCATCTGGAATACTGTCAATGTGACGCTGAAAAACATCATCGCCCAACTCTTCGCCTGCTCGTTTGTGGCATACTCTTTTGCACGATTGAAGTGGCCCGGCCGCGATATCTGCTTCATTATCCTCTTGAGTACAATGATGCTTCCGTCTCAAGTCACGATGATTCCTGTGTTTCTGATAATGCAGAAGCTACACCTTTACAATACCCTCGAGCCACTCTGGGTGCCTTCTCTGTTTGGGAGTGCGTTTTTCATTTTTCTGATGCGCCAATTTTTCATGACGCTACCTAAAGAACTCGAAGACGCCGCGAAAATCGACGGCTGCGGCTATTTCGGCATCTACTGGCGAATCATGCTGCCACTCGTAAAACCAGCGATGGCGGCGATTGCAATCTTCCAGTTCATGAACTCGTGGAACGATTTTATGGGGCCCCTCATCTACGTTAATTCCGAGGAAATTACAACGATTTCATTGGGGCTTTTCCAATTTACATCTCAGCATAGTAGCGAGTTTGGAATGCTGATGGCGGCGGCAAGCATGATGATTTTGCCGGTGATTGCCATCTTTTTCCTCGCACAACGGCATTTTATCGAAGGGGTCACGTTGACGGGAATGAAAGGGTAGAACCGAGATTCAATGTCCTTGTATCTTGCATTCTGCATCCCCGATAGATCGGGATCTTCGCTTCGCTCGACTTGCATCCAATTCGCCAAGCCCGCAAAATCCTAAAAATCTGCGGTCCTATACACCAGAGAGGAACTCATGTGCAAGGATATCCTATCGAAAATCGATCAACCGAAGTTACGTGAAGTTGCTCAACTTTTCCAACTCGATTTGATTGTGTTGTTTGGTTCACATGCAAAAGGTCGCGCAATCAAAGGGAGTGACATCGACATCGGTGTTCGCACGTCCCGACCCGATTTCAGACAGCGAGCGGTGCGAAGCGAAATGGATTGGGAGATGAATCTATTCGCCGGGCTGTCAGAGGCGATTGATGTCCCTTATGACATGGATGTGGTGTTTTTGAACACGGTTGGGTCAACTCTGATGTTTGAAGTGGCGAAATACGGAAAACTGATTTACGAGAAAGAGCCGACGGCGTTTCATCACTTTCGTTCTTATGCGGCACGGCGTTTTTATGATGATGCCAAGTTCCGGCGTTTGGGGTGGGAGTGGCTGAAAAGGAGGTGCGCTGAGTGGCAACAGAACAGCTTGAACCTATCCGACGGAAATTGAAAACGATGTGGGAATATTTGGACAGACTGGAAAATAAGCTTCCGACTGAGAAAGAAGCTTATCTACGCGGTGAAGATATGCTACATTGGGGGATTGAGCGCGGTTGCCAATTGTCAGTTGAATGCGCGATCGATACAAATAACCTGTTAGTGACCATCACCGGAGGTAGTCCTCCTGATACCGCACGTGACTCGTTTCGGGCGGTGTTTGAATTGGGAGCGATTGATCAAGCAGTTCGTTCTGTCTTTCAGTTCAAGTTCGTCCCCTTCAGAAATCGGATTGTCCATGTCTACGAGGATTTAGACAACAGCATCGTTTATGAGAGCGCACAATCTTTGCTTGATTATGGTAGACAGTATATCCAACAGATGACAGCTTATCTTGAACAACAGGATAAAGATTTAGTGACTTTATGAGACTTTGACGCTTGATGAAAGGAGAGAAATGAATTCAGAAAAACGTCTCGCCATCAATGGCGGTGAAAAAACCCGAACAACCCCGCTACCCGACGGTAAAAAGGTCGGTGCCGAAGAACTTAAGGAATTGACCGACGTAATCGAATCCGGACAACTGTTCCGATGGGGTGGCACGAAGGTCATCCAATTTGAAAAGGAATTCGCGGAACTGCACGGCGTCAAACATGCCATCGCATCAAGCTCTGGAACGTCGTCAATTCATGTCGCCTTGAGCATGATCGATCCCGCTCCCGGCGATGAGATTATTACCCCGCCCATCACCGATATCGGCTCGATTCTGCCGATTATCTATCAGAACTGCATCCCAATTTTTGCCGATGTCCAGCCTGACACATACAATCTCGACCCGGCGAGTGTTGAGGCGAACATCACGGAGAAGACAAAGGCGATCATGGCGATCCACCTTTTTGGGAATCCAACGGAGATGGACTCGATTTTGGAGATCGCCCGGAAGCATAACCTCGTTGTGATTGAGGATTGTTCGCAGGCACATCTGGGGGAATATCAAGGAAAGCTGGTCGGGACAGTTGGAGACATTGGGTGTTTTAGCCTGCAACAGAGCAAGCACATGACCACCGGCGCGGGCGGGGTCACGATTACGAACAACGACGATTGGGGCAAGCGTGGACTGCTGTTTACGGACAAGGGACAGCATCAAGATTGGCAGTGGCCTCGCAAGTATAGCCTCATCGGATTAAATTACCACATGACCGAATTGCAAGGTGCTGTTGCTTGCGCCCAAATTCGCAAGGTTCAGAATGTCGTCGAACGTCGGCGGCGCAGTGGCGATCTTTTGACGACATTAATTTCAGAGGCACCACACCTCCGACCGCAACGGGTACTTCCTAATTGCAAGTCTTCATATTGGCTGTACGGTTTGACCGTCAACCCTGATGCGCCGTTTTCAGCTAAACAGTTTGTTGAAGCACTACGTGCAGAGGGGATTCCCGGATCGCCCTCGTACATCGGCAAGCCAATTTTCCTGTGCAGCGAATCGCTGGAAAACCAACGCACGTTTGGCGGAACAGCCCACCCGTGGGATCACCCGCGTGCCCGGAAGGGAATCAGGTACTATGAAGGGCTATGTCCCGTCACCGAGGACGTGTTGAATCGCATGGTTACGATTCCCATGCGTGAATGGTACGAAGAACCTGATGTGCGGGATATTGCGACGGCGATTTGTAAGGTGGCGGAACTTTATCGCCCATAAAAAGACGTAGAACGTGTTGAGCCGGACGTCCGCCGCTATCAGCAGAATGTGGGCTACACGAACGCGCCATCGCTTTTTTGGAATCAGCGTGACGGTACGTTCGAAGAGATCGGTTCGAGGGTTGGGCTTGGAAAGCCGGGCGTCGGTTGCGGTACTGCCTACGCTTCGTGAGCTTGAGTGGTCTGCAAATTTCCTTCTACGCTTGACCACGCCTTCAGAAATTCACGGAGTTGGGTCACGAAGGCATAGCATTGGGTAACATCAACGCTGGCTTCAACTCCGACATGGATTCTACTTTCGTCCGGCGTTTGCCCTGCAAGGAGCATAACTCTCAAGCCGAAATCCCCTTCCATGTTGGGGTCTACCTCTCCACACAGTGCCTGAACCTGAAACTCAAGGCCATACTGCACAAAAACATCGGAGTCAGACCACGGGTCTTTAATGAGTCGTTTGACGTGATGATCGAAGTAGTCTGCCAATTCGACCAGATCGCTATATGAACTGGAAAACCACACGCAACCGAGGGATCTTTCCTCATGAATCGTCCGCATCTTGAGAGTCATATGACCGTAGGTAAAGCCTTCTGGGTTGATTTGCTCAAACTTGATCATCCACTCAAAGCCACTTCCCTTGAGGGTAATTTCATAAGGAAGAGAAAACTGAGACATATCTTTGACCTCCATGGAATTTCAGGGATTGGGGTCGAAACCATATTTTTGACCGAGCCTCCTGAGTTCACGAGGCTCGAGATTTCGCATTCCAGTCACAATTCCTCTGTCACCGACAATAACGATGTTATACCGTTTCCGTCGTCCGCCAACTCTCTGGATGTAGACTGTCGCACCGTCTCTCTGAGGGGCAACTCTCGTTGAGTTATCGATCACATTGTCAACTTCACTGAGATTACGAAAACCGTGACGCTGCAAGCTGTCTATATTAGCGTGTGTTGACAAGCGTCGCCCTTTTGGAGTAACTGTGCGACTGTTTTTCATTGGTTCTCTGTCTAGCAAAACGGCGGGTTAGGTGGTCTCCTCCCGAAGTGACGATTCATGGGCATCCTCTGCTGGCAGCCCGACAGAATGTACGAATGCATTAATCGACTCGAAGAAAGCTCCCGGCTGTTCTAACCAAGCCATGTGCCCACACCGGTTGAGAAATTCAATCTGAGTTTGTGGGATCTTCTCCTTGATTAGATAGGCTTGAGTAATCGGCTCATAGTCCTGATACCCGTAGAGCACCAACGTTGGTGCTGAGATTTTGTGTGCTTGGGCCAGTTGCATCTCCCGTTTGAATCCCTGAGCCCCTTGGGCATGTCTGCGATAGCCCCCGGCTTCGAGATACTTGTCAACGAATCGATCCGCCTCGTCGCGGGAATAAAACATCACCGGTGCCCACATGCGAATATTTGCTTCGTCGATTTCACGAGGCACACCACGACCCGACGCCCTTGCTCGTTGATAAGCTTGAGCAATCTGACTGGCTTTGGAGCGGTCAGCAGGGTCCATCATTCTCTCTTCATTCGCGTCGTAGAAAGCCCACATTTCGTCAGACAACGGTCCCGGTCCTGCCAAAATCAGATGTGAGACGCGATTTGGGAAGGCCTGGCTGTACAGGAGACCTAGAGCACAACCCCAAGAATGTCCTAGCAAAGCGACTTTCTCAAGCCCTAGATGATTACGGAGCACTTCAATGTCTGAGACAAATCGGTTGATATGCATAGACTCCTCATTCAATACTTTGAACCTTGACTGGCCGCACCCACGCTGATCGTAGAGGACACATCGGTACTTCGGGGCGAAGAGTTCAGCCATCGGACGATACAACAGATGGTCGTAACTCCCATGCAGACAAAGCAGCGTGGGTCCTTGACCGATCTCATACCAAGCCATTTTGTGTC
>JADFGN010000303.1 GCA_022567695.1 Candidatus Poribacteria bacterium
AGTCAAAGTGGGGGAATCGAAACAGGAGACGTTGGCAATCGCCAACCCCAATGCCAGTGATGTCGTTGTTTCAGCGATAACATCGAGCCGAGGGGAATTCACCATTTCGCCCGTTTCATTTACGCTTAACCCTGGCGGTAGCCAAACCATCACCGTTACATTCAAACCGGCAACAGCCGGAGCGATTTCTGCGACGCTTACCATCGTTTCCAACGCCGAAGCGAAAACAGTCGCTGTGTCTGGAACTGGACAGCAACAAACGCTATCTATCACAGTTGATAAAACCAGCCTCCTCTTTGGCACAGTCAAGGTCGGGGAATCGAAACAGGAGACGCTGACAATCACCAACCCCAATGCCAGTGATGTCGTTGTTTCAGCGATAACATCGAGCCGGGGCGAATTCATCGTGGCGCCAGCTTCATTCACGCTGAACCCCGGCAGTAGCCAAACCATCACTGTCACATTCAAACCGGCAACAGCCGGCGCGATTTCTGCAATCCTCACCATTACTTCCAACGCCTTAACAAAAATAATATTTGCATTTGGTACTGGAGAGACAATACAGCCAATATTTGGTACGTTCACGGAGATTTCTTTTGCAAATGCCCCACCCCAGATGATTGCTGGCGGTACCTTTCAGTTTAACATAATCGGCACCGACGCCGCAGAGCAAACCGAAGCAGTTGCAAGTGGTGATGTGGTTTGGGAGGTCAGCGGTGGAGTCGGAACTGTCACCGACAATGGAGAATTAACCGTAACAACTGTGGGCAAAGGAGTTGTCAAAGTCACGCTCAAAGCGAATGCGACACTCATCGCGCAAACCGCAGAGATTACAGTCATTGCAGCACAAGCGGAGAAAGTTCAGATCTCGATGACACCCGATAATTTAACTGCCGGAAGTGGCGAAACAGCGACGGCGACGATTACGGTCACCGACGAGTTTGAGAACCCAGTGACCGGCTTAATCATCACTATGACGGCGACGGATGGGAATATCTCTTCGACGGCAACAGAAGCTGGAAACGGTATTTACAACGTTGCCTACACGGCGGGAACAACCATCGGGAATGTCGAGATTCGTGCGACGACGCCAAATGGGAAAATCGGCACAGCAACGCTAACGCTAAAAGAAAAGGAAACGACTGAAACACCGACATTTGAACTCACCACTCGTGATGAAGTCATGAGCGTGGATGCCGGTGAAGAAACGGTTTCCTACCGTCTTAGGCTGGATGGAAAAAATGGTTTTTCCGACACGATTGAGCTATTTGCAAGCGAACTCCCTCCGAACGTCACTGCCAAAATCGAGCCCAAAACAATCACACTCTCTGAGGCAGAGCCGATTGATATCTCGGACTTGACGCTGACACTTCCTGCCGCTCTCGCCGGTAATGATTATTCATTTACCGTCTTTGCCATATCTGGAGATGGGAAATCGAAAGTTTTGACCCTAACTTTGAAAGTTGAATCTGCAGAACGTGTTTCTACAAGGCTAACATTAACTGTACAACCCGCAACTGTTGCTTTTATGGAAACACTGAATCTGTCTGGAGATCTGATTCCACTGACAAATACACCTATTGAGCTAGGAAACCCCACGATAACTATCACCTTCATTGCCCCGAGCGAGCGGGAACACACTTTTGAAACCACAACCGATGAGAATGGAAACTATAAATTAGTAACGCCGTTTTTGCCTGATGAGGTCGGCGATTGGACAGTTATCTCCAAGTTTGTGGGAAACGACGAACTCAAGCTAACTGAACGCGAAAGCACTTTCACGGTCACAAAAGGGGATGCTAAAATCACCTTCATTAGCGGTGAAACGGGAGCATTGGGAACAACAATTGAAATCGTGGGACGGCTCGCACCAGGGCTTGAAGATGAACAGATCGCCCTAAAAATTCTACGCCCCGATGGCGCAGCCTCAGAGATCACCAGTATCACGACTGAGACTTTGGGTGTGTTTCGGCATTCTCTGGAATTAGACCTCGCGGGGGATTGGGAATTTACGGCGATATGGTCGGGAAATACACAATACGAAGATGAGACGCAGGAGTTGGTAATTTCTGTCACCAAAGAGATTGGAAAAGCGATTCTTGTCCTCGGTGGCGGCGATCGCAACGACAACCCGGCTTGGGAGAGCTTCAATGGGGTTGCGGAGTATGTCCACAATATCCTGCTCAAGCGAGAATTCAATGACGAGGATGATATTTGGTTTCTCTCGCCAGACCCAACCCGTACATCCGGTGCAGATACGCAGACCACCCAAAGTAACCTACAACTGGCGATTACCAACTGGGCAAGTTCGCGGGTTAACCGGCAAGTGCCACTTTTCCTCTATTTCCTATCCCATAATCTCGAGGATCAGTTCCTTTTGGAAAAACGTGGGAATTCAGAAACCTTCCTTTCGGCTTCTCAGTTGGCGGGATGGCTGGATGAACTTCCTGACGACACGCAAGTCACCATCATTATTGAAGCGTGCCACAGCGGAAACTTTATCACCGCGCCGTTGCTCGATAAGAATCGCACGATTATTGTCAGTGCCAGTGCAGATAGGCAGGCAAAGATTACCCCATCCCTCTCCTCGTTCTCCAAGATCTTCTTTGACCAGATCAATCTCAACAAAACGATTGCCGAAGCCTTTCGATTCACACAAGCTAAAATGCTAGTGTTGCGGACTCATCGCAGCCAGCAGCCCCAGATGGATGCCAACGCGAATGGACAAGCGAATCAACCGCAAGACTTTGCTGTGGTATCGAGTCGTTACATTCCCGAAAACATCGTCTCCCTTGCCGATCCGCCGGAGCTTATCAAAATTACGGAAGCGACGACGCTTGGCGAAGGAATTTCCTCTCTGCGCATAGAAACCGAATTGCTTGGGGTTGCAATTAATCGTGTCTTTGCCACCGTGATTCCGCCAGACTTTAATCCAGACCAGCGATTTGATGATTGGAACGCCCTTGCTTTCGATGAGTTTGATTTGGCCAATGTCGGTGAAGGAAAATACGCTGCGACCTATGCTAACTTCACTCAACCGGGAGAATATACAATCCTTGTCAATGCTTCTAATCCCGACGGCAGCGCAGATCCAGTGCAAACGACCATCACTGTTCCGGGAGGCGTGACATCCGCAACGCCGTGGGATGTTGATGGGAGCGGCGTAGTGGACATCTTCGACCTGGTCATTGTCGGGAGAAACTTTGGCAAATCCGGCAGTGGTGATGTTGATGGAAATGGGTTAGTGAACATCTTCGATCTTGTTCTCGTTGGTCAGCATTTCGGCGAAAGATCGAATCAGTGAAAGGATATTCTATGAATCCATCCGTTTTTAGTTTTCCGAACAAAATTGTCTTCGGCAACGGAACAATTAACACGCTTTCTGAGCAGCTTTCAGCTTTTTCATTGCGTAAAATTTTGCTTGTTACTGACGAGGGAATTCGAGAAGCGGGACTCACCGACGAAGTAACCAAGCGACTTGAGTCTGCTCAGATCGACTATGCAGTTTTTGATGGGGTTCACGGTAACCCGATTGAGGCAGACGTCCTCGATGGTGCGGAGATTTTCCAGAAGGAAGGCTGCGATTTCGTGATTGGCATGGGCGGTGGAAGTCCGATGGACGTCGCCAAGCTAATCTGCTTAAAAGTAACCCATGAACTCCCTCTGGAGACATACTCAAATCTGCATGGCGGTTCGGAAAAGATTACCTCCAACCTTCCTTCAATGCTCGCCATCCCGACGACCGCTGGCACCGGCAGCGAAGTTGGTCGAGGTGCTGTTGTCACGCTTAAATCCGTGAATCGCAAGACCTTAGTCTTCAGCCCACATCTGCTTCCCAAAGTCGTGATCGCTGACCCGAAATTGACCGTTGGGCTTCCACGCAAATTGACAGCCGCAACCGGAATGGATGCCCTCACCCACAACATTGAGTCCTACCTTTCAACAGTCTATCACCCGATCTGTGACGCAATTGCACTTGGCGGTATTCGGCTGGTCGCGCAAAATTTGCATCGTGCCGTTGAAAACGGAGGCGACCTAGAGGCACGCGGCGGCATGATGATAGCGGCGATGATGGGCGCTATTGCGTTCCAAAAAGAGCTTGGAGTCGCCCATTCACTCGCACATCCGCTTTCGACCGTTGCGGGATTGCACCACGGTCTTGCAAACGCAATCGTACTGCCGTACACCATGAAATTCAACCGAGAGGCTGCACCCAATCGGCTCCGGGATGTCGCAACCTCATTCGATGTGAATGTCAATGGACTATCGCTGGAAGAAGCCGCCCAACTTGCAATTCATCAAGTCACGCAACTGTGTGAAGACATCGGCATCCCTGCTCGTTTGCGAGAAGTCAATGTCACCGAGGAAATGATTCCCGCTTTGGCAAAAGCAGCGATGGAAGATGCCTGCCACCTAACCAATCCACGCCCATGCACCGAACAGGATATGATTGACCTTTACCGGCAAGCAATTTAGGATGCGGGAAAAGATACTTCCTGACGAACTCTGAACCAATTAAGGAATTGTGATACGGGCTGTTGTGAGAGGGTTGCACCCTCGAACGAAACAGGGGTACAACCCCTTACAACGCTGATTTTATAAGTCCTACAAACTGTCATTGCATCTTGAATCCTGATCAAGATACAAGATGCAGGTGAATCTTGTGTCAATGAGATCAACTACGTAAGTCCTAAGGATAATGACAATGAAAACAATCCGAATCGGCATGCTCGTCGCCATGCCTAAAAAGTGGAAAGTCAAAGAAAATTGGCAGGTCTTTGAAACGCTTGTGCGTCGTCATGCTGACTATGACATAGATATTCTCATCACTCCGGAGTGCTTTCTCGATGGGTATGCCGTCACGGAAAAGGACTGGACGGTCAAAAGATTTGGTCAAGTCGCTCAAGACTTTGATGACAGCTTTTATGTCGAACAACTCAGAACGTTGGCGGTTGAGACACAAACTCATATCGTCTTTGGGTTAACAGAGCGCAAATCAACACATTTTTATAATTGCGGTTTGCTCGTTGGGAGAGATGGAGCAATTGTGGGGAAATATTACAAGACGCACCTCCAAAGCCACGATCTCCGATTTACTCCGGGAGCCGATCTCCCCGTCTTCACTTTGGATTGTGGCACAGTTGGAATGGTCATCTGCGCAGACCGGCGATGGCCCGAAACAATCCGAACCTTGCGTGTGAAAGGGGCGGAGGTTGTGTTGATGCCGACCTACGGTATGTGGCACCATGACAATGAGTGGTGGATGCGAACCCGGTCTTATGAAAATGAAATGTTCGTCTGCTTCGCCCATCCAAATGTTGCTCTAATCACTAACCCTAAAGGCGGTGTCGAAGCCAAATTGCAAACAAATGTGCCGGGAATGTTAATCCATGATATTGATCTCAATGAAGTGACCACGAACATGCTAAAAGACCGACGCCCAGATCTATACGGCGTGCTTGGCAATGCCAAAATCTGATTATTCCTCACGCGAAAGGAATCGAACATGGACAGAATAAAAGTTGGGATTATCGGTTGTGGCGGGATTTTTCGCAACCTTCACGCCCCTTATTACGAAGAACCAACGCGCCGTGCGGAAATTGTTGCGATCGCCGACTTGAACGAAGCGTCTGTGAATGAGCAAGCGGCACGTTTCAACGCACAGGGTTACACAGATTATCGACATCTGCTTGAGCGTCCGGATATCGATGCGGTTGATGTGTGCGTCCATCCCGGCCCACATCGCGACATCACACTTGCTGCGGCTGATGCGGGGAAACACATTCTGATGGAAAAGCCGATGTGCCGCAACGTCGCCGAAGGAGATGAGATGATCGCCGCGACAGCGGAAGCGGGAGTGCGACTTCAGGTTGCTTACATGATGCGATTCGATCCGGGGCATATGAAGCTCAAGCAGCTTCTGCAAGATGGCACGTTGGGAACGTTGCAGATGGCGTACTCAAATCAGGTCGGTTGGTTCCGTCCCGATACACACCCATGGCTCTTTATTCGCGAGGAATCAGGGGGAATGCTCGTCGAGCAAGCCATTCACCATCTGGACATTTGGCTCTGGCTCTACGGTGTTGCCTCGTCGGTTTATGGATATACAAGCCATGTACCACTTGGGGGAACCTATCCCGAGCCGGAGAAAGCGGTGGAGAATAACGCCGTCTTGGTTATCCACTTCAAGCATGGTGGTGTCGGCATGATGATTAAGAGTTGGGCTGCGGAAGTTGGAAACAGCGGTAACGGGATGGTGGGAAGCAATGGTTCTGCCACTTTACTGCGCCACGGAATCCGCTGGAAAACGCACGACATGCCCGAAGCTAAAGAGTTTGTAGCCCCTGTCCCTGATGATGAAACCTATCGTACGTTGTCACCTGAGCGGCGTCAAAGTCGATATTGGGGCGTTGCTGCTAAAGGTGCGAGCATCGATCATTGGCTCAAGTGCATCGCTGGTGAGGAACAACCCACAACTGGTGGAAGTATTGGGCGAGCAGGAATCGAACTCGCTGAAGCGGCTTATCGATCGGCGGCAATAGGTGCGGCGGTATCTCTGCCATTGTAGAGATCACAAAACAGGACATAGTCAATCCGCTTCATTGCGATATTTTCCTGAAGATGCTGAGGCAGGTTTTGTTCTACTTTGCACGGCAAAACCACGTTCAGACCTACAGATTCGTACCCATCAGAGAATTGCCCTCCGCGATCACCGCATTGCCTGTGGCTTGCCAACACCGCGTGGTGGAACCTACCGTTAGGGATAAAAAAGGCTCGCTCTGTTAATCGCAGAGTCGAGCCTTTTTTTATTTCGACTGCCTTCACAACGCAGCAGGTGTTGAAGGAATAATACCATGAACGACAAACGACCTGGCATCCAAGATTCAGGATTCATTTGCATTATAATAATGCTTGATCTTTAGTCAGAAGTATAGTAACCTATCGTCCTAATTGACATCTGATGTTTCATTTGGTAGATTTTAAGCAACTCTAACTGGGGATTTTTAGAAACTCCAAGTCTTTCCGAAGTCGAGCTTGCGAGTAATCAGCAAGTATTTCAACAAAGGAGGAGAAAATGTCGGACAACAATGTTGCTTTAATGGCCCATCTTATGCGTCGTGCAGGGTTTGGCACAACGAGAACGGAGCTAGAGGAGTACGTCAAAAAGGGCTACGGAAATGTTGTTGAAGACCTAGTAGAGATAGAACGCTGCGATCCAATTGACGAGGATGTTTTGCATCGTTACTTTGGTAGCTTTGAAGGAGGGTATGCCGGGAAGTGGATGTATCGTATGATTAGCAGCAAGCGTCCCCTCGAAGAAAAAATGGCACTTTTCTGGCATCAGGTGTTCGCTACCGGTGTTGGAAAAAATCAGCATGCTCTTTCTTCTGCCAACCAGATCGATATGTTCCGGCGGGTTGGTCTTGGCAATATGCGAGATATTCTGCTTGAGCTATCCAAAGACCCCGCCATGATTTTCTGGCTTGACAATAATGAAAACCGTAAGGGTGAGCCCAACGAGAACTACGGCAGGGAATTGTTGGAGCTTTTTGCGATGGGCGTCGGCAATTACACGGAGGATGACATTAAGGATTGCGCCCGCGCCTTTACGGGATGGACATTTACCCAGCCCCCGCCCTTGTATCCGCAAGGCTTCTATCCTGCGCATTTCGTGTTCATGGAAGACGACCATGACAATGGCGAGAAGACGTTTCTGGGTCATACGGGCGACCTCAACGGTGACGACATCATCGACATCATCGTGGAGCATCCCGCTTGTGCCAAATTCATATCCAGACACCTATACAACTTCTTCGTTGCGGACGAACCGCAGGTCCCATCCTGGAACGTGACGCCTCCACAAGACCCCGAAGCGATTGAAACGCTATCAAACGCTTTCATGGAATCTGGTGGCGATATGCGCCACATACTTAAAACGCTCTTTAACGCCGACTTCTTCAAAAATGCTCGGTTCAAGAAGGTGAAGAGTCCGACTGAGCTGGTCACAGGTATCCTGAAGCTGGTAGGTACGTATCAGAGTCCCCAGCCTGGTATGGGGCGATATGCAAGTGCCACCACTTTGATGGGGCAACAGCTATTGAATCCACCAACTGTAGAAGGTTGGCACACCGGTAAGGAATGGATTGATGGAGGTACGCTTACCGAGCGTGTTAATTTCTCTGTTCGTGAAGTCAGCGATGCTTCCAAGCCGGGCATTGCTGAAATCATCAATCGCCTGAAAGCGGAGGGAGGCCCACTCTCTCCTGAAGCGTTCGTGGAGAAATGCCTCGAGCTCGCAGGCCCTCTAACCGTGAGTGACCCAACTCGTGAGTCTTTGACCAGGGTCGCGAAATCTGGTGGGGATCTCAATCTAGACACCGACGACGGATCTGAGGAAGGCAAAGATCGAGTGGTGTACATGTTGCAGCTTATTGTAGCTTCGAGAGAGTATCAGTTTGCCTAGATTCTGGGAAGGATATCGTGTGATGAACCTGTAGGTCGAGATTCATATCTCGACAATCTGCTAGATGTTGATTTTGGAAAATCGATCTACATCTCTATTAGGAGGAAGTAAAATGACTGCCAGTAGGAAAGACCCTATCCTCGTCGTTGTTGAGCTTAAGGGTGGCAACGACTTCATGAACACAATTGTTCCCTATACCGAGGGGATATATTACGATTCCCGGCCAGTTGTAGGTCTCAAGGCGGATGAAGTCCTACCTCTCAACGATACGTTGGCCTGGAATCCAAATATCGCGCCGCTGAAGGAGATGTATGATCAAGGGCACGTAGCCATTGTGCAGGGCATCGGCTATCCCGATTCGAGCCGGTCTCATTTCCGAGCGATGGATGTCTGGCACACCTGCGAACCTGTGGAAATTGGCACAGAGGGTTGGGTGGGCAGAGTGATTCGGGAATTGGACCCGAAAGGAGAGAACGTCTTGACGGGCATCAACCTCGGCAAGGGGCTCTCTAGAGCACTGGCCCTTTCCGGCGTACCCGCTACATCTGTCGACAACCTAGACACCTACGGACTGATGACCAGTATCGAGGAAGACCCGCAGCGACTGCAAGCCCTGGAAATATTCAAGGAAATGTACAGCCCTGCCATTGGCAGCGGTATCGTGATGGATTACCTGTCGCAAACCGGCCTCGATGTCATTAAAGGTTCTGATGAACTAAAGAAGGCCCCGGCGCTGTATAAGTCCAAAGTGGAGTACGCTGACAATCCGATAGCGAAGAGCTTGAGGGACGTCGCGCGGGTTCACCTTGCCGACCTCGGAACACGGGTCTTTTACACGCAGCATGGCGGCTA
>JADFGN010000304.1 GCA_022567695.1 Candidatus Poribacteria bacterium
GATGTGTTGATTGACCCGCCCCTCGACATTCGGGAGGGCCACCTTCACCTCTCAAACCTGCCGGGACTCGGTATTGAGATGAACCTCGATTATCTTCGCCGCAAGGCTATTACCCCGTAGGATGACGGTAAGGCGTTAAGGCTTTTGGAATTAAGGAAGTCAAGTTAAATAACTGGTGCATTTACGACCTCCCCTCACCCCTCCTTCGCAAGGAGGGGAATTTACGCGGCTCGGTTCTCCCCCCGTCCCCCTTACGAAGGGGGATCGTCGAGCCCGGAGACGATAGATAAATAGAGGGGGTTGAGCGAAATGACTGACTTAATCGTGATTCCTAAGCAGGAGATCGCTTCGATAAATCCGGTGCAGTTGAGCAAATCAAAACGGGGTAGAAATTACCTTTGACTTGCTGTGGCTCAAATAGAGAATTTTAGTGACGATCTTTGTTCAACATGATATAATCAACGTCTAATTCGGCAATGTTAAGTTTCTCGGATAATACAAAGATTCTGATTTGTGAAGAATTAAAAAGGGGATAGCATCACGCAACGCAAACGCACGAAAATCGTCTGTACTATTGGTCCAGCCAGCAATACACCAGAGACATTGCGAGCGTTGATTGAAGCGGGAATGAACGTCGCTAGGCTTTCGTTTTCGCACGGTTCGCACGCCGACCACGCCAAAACCATCAGGCATATCAGAACGGTATCTCAGCAACTCGACGTGCGATTGCCCATTATACAAGACCTCTCCGGGCCGAAAATGCGAATAGGCTCATTCGCCGATGAAACAATTGAGCTATCCCCCAATGCGAGGTTTACGCTCACCACGCGATCGGTCATCGGAGATTCGACAGTAGTGTCGATGAACTATCCTGAACTTATTGCGGACGTCCAACCCGGGAATCGCATTCTATTAGCGGACGGGGAAATCGAACTGCAAGTGATTTCCACCACCGACTCGGATATTGTCTGCGAAGTGATTTTCGGGGGTGAACTTCGGGCAAACAAGGGCATCAGCGTACCGGGAGTTTCACTTCAAACCGTCATTCCTACCGATAAGGACATCACCGATTTACGCTTCGGAATTCAGCACGGCATCGATTGGGTCGCTCAGTCCTTTGTCAGGAGTGCCGTCGATCTCCGAAACCTCAGATCTCTCCTTCGGGAAAACAATGCAAATGTGCCGATTATTGCCAAACTCGAAAAGCGCGAAGCGTTAGATGACTTAGATGCCATCCTCGCTGAAACGGATGGTGTGATGATTGCGCGTGGGGATTTAGGTCTGGAGATGCCACTCCCAGAGATCCCCTTGATTCAAAAAGAAATCATCACGCAGGCAAATCATGCAGGCAAGCCCGTGATTACAGCAACACAGATGCTCGAATCCATGATTACCAACCCCCGTCCGACGCGAGCGGAGGTCACGGACATCGCCAACGCCATCTTCGACGGCACGGACGCGCTTATGCTTTCCGGCGAAACCGCAATCGGCGAATACCCTATCTCCGCCGTTAAAACAATGGCTGATGTTGCGGTGTCGGCTGAATCTCGAAACCATACGACGGAACATCTCAGAAGTGAACCCGTGTCGATCGGAGAAAACATCCCGGAGGCAATTGCACATGCGGCGTGCCATACGGCTTTGCGAATCGGTGCGAAGGCAATTATCTGCTGTACGCGGTCCGGTCAAACAGCGCGGCTCGTGGCGAAATACCGGCCGAACTCAATAATTGGCGTCGTCAGTGCGGATGAAAATACGCTACGACGGACGATGCTATTTTGGGGAACATCGGCTGTCTCAATTCCATTTATGCCGGACACGGATACACTCATCGAGTGTGCAAAAAAGGCGGTGTTAACTGCCTGTCTCGCTAGGTCGGGCGATCGGGTGGTGATAATTGCTGGCGTCCCAGCCGATGTCTCAGGAACAACAAATATGATAAAAGCTGACGTGCTTTGACAAGGCGGTGTAGCGAATTTTCCTGACTGAGTATGATAGGATTAGGGAACGTCCATCAGCATTGACTGACAACAGGAATACGAGTTTTTCAGTTATCATCCGAATGCAATCAGACCTAACCCCCGGCCCCCTTCCCTACCCCTTAGGATCGGCTAAGTGAAAAAGTCGTAACAGGAACGGCTTTCCTTTATGAATTTGCCGGATTAACTAAGGAGGAATTGCATGAGTGTAGACGATAATAAACATGCCTATTGGAGAAAGAACCTACAATATTTGGGTACCCTACTTTCTGTGTGGTTCATTGTATCTTACGGTTGCGGTATTCTGTTTGTTGACCAGCTTGATAAGATTAAAATTGGTGGTTTCCGTCTCGGTTTTTGGTTCGCGCAGCAGGGATCGATTTATGTCTTCGTCGCCCTGATTTTCATCTATGTTTACCTGATGAATCGCCTAGACAAAAAATACAACGTGGACGAAAGGAAAGAAGATAATTTATGAGCGTACAGGCATGGACATTTGTAATGGTTGGTTTATCGTTCGCGCTCTACATCGGCGTGGCGATCCGGTCGAGGGCAAGTTCCACTAGCGAATTCTATGTTGCGGGTAGTAGCGTGCCGCCAGTTATCAACGGGATGGCGACGGCTGCTGATTGGATGAGCGCAGCCTCCTTTATTTCAATGGCAGGTCTTATTTCGTTTATGGGGCGTGATGGATCGGTCTATCTCATGGGGTGGACAGGCGGTTATGTTTTGTTGGCGCTCCTTTTGGCCCCCTACCTCAGAAAGTTCGGAAAGTATACTGTGCCGGACTTTGTTGGCGATCGATACTATTCGCGAACCGCACGCATTGTTGCAGTTGTTTGTGCAATCTTTGTCTCGTTTACATATGTCTCTGGGCAGATGCGTGGTGTTGGCATCGTCTTCTCGCGCTTTTTGAACGTCGATATAAACTTGGGAGTCGTAATCGGCATGGGCATCGTGTTCTTTTACGCGGTGCTTGGCGGAATGAAAGGCATTACCTACACGCAGGTCGCACAATACTGCGTCCTGATCTTCGCCTACCTCGTGCCCGCAATCTTTATCTCCCTTCTGATGACAGGACACATTATCCCTCAGATCGGTTTCGGCGGAACGCTGGCGGACGGCTCGGGTGAATTTCTGCTCGATAAGCTCAATAGGTTAAGCCGTGAACTTGGCTTCGATGCCTACACCAGTGGGCGCAAAGCCACAATTGACGTCTTCTTCATTACTGCGGCACTGATGGTTGGAACTGCTGGCTTGCCGCATGTCATCGTCCGTTTTTACACCGTACCGAGAGTGCAAGCGGCGCGTAGCTCTGCGGGTTGGGCATTGCTGTTTATTGCTATCCTTTATACAACTGCCCCCGCGGTTGCCGTATTTGCACGAACAAATTTGCTGAATACGGTTTCAGATGCAAAGTACGAGGAGGTACCAAGCTGGTTCAAGAACTGGGAAGCGACGGGGCTTATCAAATTCGATGACAAAAACGAAGACGGTCTGATTCAGTATCGTGGTCCCCGGTCCGATGTTGAGAACGAACTGACAATCGATCGGGACATCATAGTGCTTGCGAATCCCGAAATTGCCAAGTTGCCCAACTGGATTATTGCCCTTGTTGCGGCAGGTGGACTCGCAGCAGCACTCTCAACAGCCGCAGGATTATTGCTCGTGATTTCTACATCGATCGCCCATGACCTGTTGAAGAAGGAATTTGTTCCCACTATTAGTGAGAAATCGGAGTTAATCGCCGCACGAGTTGCGGCGGGAGTTGCGGTTGGCATCGCGGGTTATTTCGGCATGAATCCACCCGGCTTTGTCGCAGAGGTGGTCGCATTCGCATTCGGATTGGCCGCCGCCTCTTTCTTCCCCGCCATTATCATGGGAATCTTTTCAAAACGGATGAATAAGGAGGGGGCAATTAGCGGGATGGTTATTGGACTCACCTTTACAGCGAGCTATATCATCTTCTTCAAATTCATTCGTCCCGAACTGAATTCGGCAGAGCATTGGTGGTGGGGTATATCCCCCGAAGGCATCGGGACACTCGGCATGATGCTTAACTTCGCGGTGGCGATTGTTGTTTCTTCGGTGACTCCCCCGCCTCCGCCGGAGATTCAGGAATTGGTCGAAGACATTCGTATCCCTCGCGGTGCCGGTGACACACGCGAGTTATCTGTCTAGTCTTAAACGCTTGGTATGAGTTTCTCGCATGTATAATCGACTTGGATGCCTTCGCTTTAGCCGGGACACAAACGGATAAATCCGCCTAAAGGAAACCCGACATCCAGAGGTTAATCCACACCAGACGTTTAACAAAACTCAAGTTGTCACCTAATGGATTTTCCGATTTTTCGCGACTTTAAAATGTGAGGTAAACGCAAATGATTCGACGTGTTGAAGCGTTAAACTACCGCTGTTTGCGCTACGTCAGTCAACCGCTGGAACGTTTCCACGTCCTTGTCGGACCCAACGCATCGGGAAAGAGCACCTTCCTTGATGTCGTGGGATTGATCCGCGATTTCCTCACAATGGGACTGGATGATGCGATTCTTGTTCGTGAGGACACCATTGAACGACGTGGGCGAGCAAGCCATGTGGATGAACTCATCTTTAACCAAATAGCAAACAGGTTTGAACTGGCAGTTGAATTGGAGATTCCCGACGAATTGCGCAAATCTACAGCAAATGGTCGTTACCACATTGCGCGATACGAGGTTGCAATTGGAAAAGATCAGGAGAAAGGCGAATTAACAATCATCAACGAAACTCTATGGCTCTGTCCAAAGCCGCTTTCACGTACCAACCCCCAACTCTCATTTTTTCCTAACGAACCGGACCCACCGGAAAGCTTGTTGACCAAACGTGCTCGAAAAGGGTGGCATAAAGTCGTCAGCAAGACAGAGAGCGGTAACGATTATTTCTATTCCGAAATCGGGAAATGGAACAGTGCCCTGCGAATCGGTCCGCGTCGAGCGGCATTGACAAACTTATTCCAGGATGAAAAGCGATTTCCTGTCGCTCTATGGGTTCGGGGTATGTTAATGGAAGGCATCCATGTATTGGCACTCAACAGTGCTGCGATGCGCCGCCCTTCGAGTCCTTCCGCACCACGTGCATTTCGTGTCGATGGTTCAAATCTTCCGCTTGTCATCAGAGACTTCCGCAATCACCATGAGCAGGATTTCAAGGAGTGGCTGGAGCATATCCGCACGGTGTTACCTGACGTGCAAACTATTGATGTCATTGAACGCCCGGAAGATCGTCATCTCTATCTAGCTGTTCGCTATTCAAATTTGGAGCATCCTGTGCCTTCATGGTTGCTGTCTGACGGTACGCTACGTTTATTAGCCCTGACTCTGCTGGCATACTTACCTCATCGTCAAGAAGTATATCTCATCGAAGAAGTCGAGAACGGCGTACATCCTCGCGCAATCGAGGCAGTTTTTCAATCCCTCTCATCGGTATATGATGGGCAAGTCCTACTGGCAACCCATTCACCACTCATTGTGAGTCAAGCCAATCGCGATCAGATTCTCTGTTTTGCCAAAAATTCCTCTGGCACCACTTCAATCGTGCGCGGCAGTGAGCATCCGAAATTGCGAGATTGGCAAGGCCAGGTCGATATATCGACGCTATACGTAGCGGGAGTTTTAGGATGAAGGCATCGGAACAGGAACGAAGAGATTTGATTGTGGTGACTGCTGACAGCCAGCAGGAACATACTGTTGTGACACTGCTGATCGAACGGTGGCAATCTTTAGGCATTCGTCAACTTGTTATCGATGCCGATTCGGACATTTATTCACTTCAGAACGATCCGAAAACGTACCATGAAGCAGGACGTTTCCTGGCAACTTTTGCAAAACAGTACAATTATGCGTTAGTGTTTATTGATGCCAAATGGGATGGCAGCCCTTCGAGCGCCGATGAAATCGAGAGAAAAATTCAGGAAGATTTGGATAGAAACGGTTGGAAGGACCGGAGTGCTGTCATCGTACTTGATCCGGAGCTTGAGATCTGGGTATGGAGCCAGTCACCTCATGTCCCTAAATTATTCGGTACCGATTGGAAAACAATCCGTGCTCTGGGGGGTCGGAGACATTACTGGCAGGCAGAAGCAACTAAACCCTCTCAACCGAAAGCACTTTTAGATGCGGTACTTCGCCAGACTGGAAAAAGGCGTTCTTCCGCACTATTTGCACAATTAGCCGAAAAAGTGGGATTAAAGACCTGTCAAGAGAAATCCTTTTGCCGCTTCCGCGACATTTTGCAACGATGGTTTCCGGTGTGACAGTGACTTGTCCATCTGACTCCCTCGTTAGAGGCGAAGGCTAAGAACATAAAAGGTAAGGACAAATTGAAAAGGGATATATTTTTATTATCACTTATTTTCATCATTTCATGTGGATACAGTTTGGTTTTGGCGCAATCCAAAGTAGACGAGCTATACGGTAAAGATTTGAAAGACATTCGCATAAAAGGCCTTCGTTATACTCAAGAGGAAATTATATTGAGAGAGTTAGCCTCTAAAGTCGGCCAGCCTTACACCGAAACGAATGCCCAAAAGGATTTCGCTAAACTAGATAAGCTTGATATTTTCAGTTCTATTGAAATTCAACCTTTTGAAAAAGGCAATGATGTCGTTCTTGAAATCCGTGTGAAAGAACTTTTTCCATATCTTCCATTTTTTAGTTACGAAGTCACCGATGAAAACGGCTTCGCCGGTGGGCCAGGATTTCAATCAGTGAATCTTCTTGGCAGAGATCGCTTCCTTTTTGGGGCTGCAAGATTTGGTGAAACGAATTTGAACTTTCAAAGACAAGCGGGTTCCTCGGTGGGGATGGCGATTTCTGGTCATTTAATTTTGACCTCAGACGATATGTGCCAATTATCGAAAAGCACACCTTAGCCCTGT
The DNA here is from genome assembly GCA_022567695.1 of Candidatus Poribacteria bacterium. Classification (GTDB taxonomy): domain Bacteria; phylum Poribacteria; class WGA-4E; order WGA-4E; family PCPOR2b; genus JADFGN01. The sequence continues at coordinate 6,895 of JADFGN010000304.1, forward strand.
TTTCTCTGACGACTTTAAGAATTGGAGATGCCGGTACCGATATTCCATTGCACCAGGATTTTCATATGGGCGGCACTAACAGTGTGCGAGGATGGGATATTAGTCCCGATAGAAGTGGAAAAAATCAGTGGATTAACACAGTAGAATACCGGGTAACTTTGATGGAACCTAAGGTATTGAGCCTTTTAGGACTCACGGCAGATATTGGATTTCAAGGTGCAGTGGCGGAGAGATCGGCGAAAAGACAAATGCCGCGTGGTGTTGCGCTTGACGACAAATCGCGATCTTCGAGTAGAGCGGGCAGCTTATCCGTTTGTGAATTCCCATCAACGGGCAAGCATGAGTCCGACGGAGATAACTAATCGGTTTGTCTTTTTGATTTCGTCTGTGATGCCGGACTTCAATTTTTCAGGATTTGACAGAAAGCTCATAACTCGCTAAAATGCTATGATTTTTTATACTTAGCGTGTGACATATTCGCTCACTTCTTTAGCGAGATATATTTTCTCTGTTAGCTTATGAACATGAAAAGAGCTGGCTAGGTAAGCAACCAATGCCAAGTTGCCAAATACTACATGATGTTGTTACCACTTCCAAACTCCCAAGAAAATGGCATAAAAATTGCTATTAACATTGGCATAATCTGTATCATAATTTAGAAATCGCTGCAGAACTTCCCACCAAACTTCCTTCCCAAAAGCCGGGTTGCTCTCTGTAGTCGATAAAGGTAAACCACGAGAAATCGTGGGACACAAAGCGACAGATCCTCGCCAGAGGCAGGATGGCTGCGCTACCGAAATACAAGGAGGAAGCCTCATGAAACGCCTTGCTTTGTGCTTAGCCGTCGTGACGACGCTGTCTGGTCTCGCGGCGCACGCATTCGCAACCTCAACGACCAGTGCTCAATCAGCGACGACCGACATGGGAGAAATGTTTCCGCTTGTCAATCTAATCAATCAATCCGGGTTGTCGATTCCTTACACGAGTGGTATGACCGATTTCGATGCTTATTTGGCAGGAAATCCAAACCATAGCAGTTCGCTAGGCAATGCCTGGGTTTCTTCCTTTGGCACGACGACGGGACAGATTGATTTTGATCTGGGAAGCGTTTTAGTTGTCGATCGAATCGCGGTATGGAATTTTTCCGGTGGCTCCACTTTTTCGACGAAAAACATCACTGTATTTGCATCTCAACAATCTGATTTTAGTGGTGCTGTTAATCTAGGGACGTTTAAGTTGAACCTTCCCCCTCCCCTCGTCAGCCAAGCGCAAGTTATAAGTTTTAGTAGCACCAATGCGCGATTTATAAGGTTTCAGATACTTGGAAACTACGGGGCATCTACTAGCACCGCTTTGGGTGAAGTGGCTTTTAGTACGTATTCGACTGCCCAAAGCCCTACACTGATTGAAATTGACATTAAGCCCAAAAGCGACCTGAATTCGATCAACTGCAAGAACCCGAAAGGGGTTATTACTGTTGCTATCCTGACCACTGATGACTTTGACGCGACCACCGTTGCCCACACCACAGTGTCTTTTGAAGGAGCCAGTGAAACGCATGTAAATAAGAAAAGCGGAAATCCCAAGCGCCATGAGGAAGATGTGGATGGTGACGGTGACACCGATTTGGTGCTGCATTTTCGTTTGGGGGACACCGACCTCACTTGTGAGTCTACACAAGGAGCTCTCACCGGTGAAACTTTTGAGGGTCAAGCTATTGAAGGTGCTGATGACATCAGTACCGTGCTACCTAATGCCGCACCTGCATTGAATCCCCGCTCCAAACTCGCGACCACGTGGGCAAGAATGAAGACACAACGTTAACAAACTACGACATGTATCACTCACAGAAATTGGAAATTATGTGCGAAAAAGAATTGGTCTGCCGCCAGCCAAGCCTTTGGCAGGCTGGCGGCGTTGCCGAAATATGGAGGTAAACAGTGAGAAACAGATTTCCTTTTCAAACGCCCCTTTTTACACACGGTTTGGCAGTCTTAGAAGCGATAAAAGGCATGTCCACACCCGCCATCGACCGCCTCGCAAGATGGGGACGGGCGGATTGCGGAAATACGATTCTATATGTCACGGTATGTATTTCGGTTTTTGTCATAATAGGTGGAAGCATCACCAACCGGGTACTCTTTGAATCTCACGACGCCTTTCAAAACCTGCATCGGGTGCAAGCAGGTTATCTGGCGGAAGCGGGTATCGCAAAAGCCTTTAGCGAATTCAAGAACGGCGCAACAGAGCTCTAACTTTTGAGCCGACTCAGAGCTAAAGATGGGATCCGCTGATCCGGAAAAGATTCGGCTGACCCGTTATGAAAGGACAACAGGATGCACAAATATTTCGTTCTGCTTCTTCTAACAATCTCCGGGTGTCATCAGAT
>JADFGN010000305.1 GCA_022567695.1 Candidatus Poribacteria bacterium
ATCGAGTTCTTCAACCTGTTGCGGTTTAGTACCAACGTCTATACTCAACGGCGTTAGCGACCTCTCTTTCTCAGAGATGTTTCCTTATTTTCAAAATGGAATATGACCATCCCTATGAAATTTAAAAGCAGCCAAATTCTCGAAATCAGCCGGGACTTTTTCTTTGATGCCGTCATGCCCATCCTCACGGCACATTTTCCGTCTGAAATGCAAGTCGCGGCATGCGGTTTTTTCGGCTACGGATCTGAATGCCTCGGCATGGACGATGAACTTTCACGCGACCATCATTTTGGGCTGCGCGTGAATATGCTGCTGCCCAACGAGGTTGTCTCGGTCAAAGGCGACGAGATGCTCGAAACGCTGTCCCAACAACTGCCGAACACCTATCGAGGCTTTTCACTGCGTTCAGGACATGAGAAAGGGGCGGGCGTTTCCCCCGAAAGCCTTGATGGATTTCTTTCTCGCACCATCGGTATCACCCATGCTCCCAAGACGCCTGCTGAGTGGTTAAATATTCCCGAGGAGGACATCATTCACGTCATCAACGGCGAAGTCTGGCGCGATCCAAGCGGGAAGTTTTCAGCAATCAGAGACGTGTTGAATGGCTATTATCCAGATGAAGTATGGAAACGACGGATTGCTCACTGGTGTCGCTATTTTTCGGGGATGGGGCTTTATCCGATGAAACGTGCGGTTTTGCGCGAGAATTGGGTTTACGCCACGACCGCGTTGGGACGAACAATGAAATGGGCGATGGAATTGGCATTTATGTTGAATCGTACTTACTTTCCCTACGATAAATGGCTCTATTCCTTTTTTAAGCAGTTGCCGGAACTGGCTGAGCCGATGAACGCACTTATCGAAGAAGCGGCATCAAATGGGTGTTCATGGAAACGACGGATCGAGATTTTTGAGGAGGTTTCTCGTCTACTTGATGCGCGAATGGTTGAGTTGGAATTGGTCCCTCCACACGCACATTTTCGGGGTTCACCCACGTCGGGTTATCGGCTACTCGAACACGACTATGCCGCCATCTTACATAGCCTACCAAAGGACATCCTCTCGATTGTGCCGCTGTGGGATCAGATTTATCTCGAATCGTTTCACAGCAACTATGTCGCCGATTTAGCACTTGATGAGTGGGATGCGGTTTTGAATCTGACACCGACTGGAGAAGAAGGTAAACAATAATCGTTCAGATGGTTTGGGAGGGCGAGGCTCCCGCCGAGCCTCGAGTTGGGTTCGGCGGGAGCCTCGCCCTCCCATATATTAATTACATTTCGATCTCTGTTTGCTTTGGACCTGAACGGTTACTTTTAGAGTTCGCCAAATGTCATGGGAAGGACGCATGAATAACAAACTCTTAACGCTCTGTTATACGCTAGCAGAAAAGGAGGTAGTTCGTCCTGTTCTTGCTTACTTCACACAGCAGGAGTATCGAACCTTTTACCGACGTTACTATCCCCGCGTCGTTGCGTCGGACATCGATGAATATCAGGCAATTGCTATCATCAATGCGGCCAACTGGCAAGCGGCAAGATACACTCTCACAGAGGAAGAAATCAAACGCCTTGCTGAATTTGTTCGGGCGGGAGGACTTCTAATCCTTGCAACATCAACCGCAAGCGACCTCTACCCCCAACACAGAAATACATTCGCTTTCAATGAATTGCTTCAGCGTTTAGGGATTCAGATGACGATTTTTGATAATTCGATTCAAGATTCCCAAAACACTTACGCGGGAACCATTCGACAGATGCCCTATCAACAAAGTGTACCGGGGCATTGGATACATCGCGAAGGATACGAAAAGTTGACATTGGGACCAACGAATTCCTTGGCAGTCAAAAGAGGCGTTGATGTGCTTCTTTCAACCTATCCAACTGCTGCTGGCGGGGCGATGCCAACGGCAGCCATTGGAAAGGCCGGCAACGGATATTTACTGGCAATCAATGGGGAAGCCTACCTGAGCATGGGAATCGGGGTCATTTCACCGCCCCTGCTTGAAACGAAGCGATTGGCGAAGGCACGGGAATGTATGGGGAGAATCACCGCTTATCTGTGCGGTTTGCAAACCGGGGAAATCCCATGGCATCCCAATGGCCTGCGCTGGGAGGAAGCAAACGGACAGAAACATCCGGACAGCCACTCCGATTCCGTGAATGAACTGTCGGCAGAAACTGGAAAGTGGATTCAACCTTTGTCTGATGAGTCACAACCACAATGCGTTCCTCAATCGGTTCAGGTTTCCGAAAATCACCTCCCTCCGTCCGCGCTCTTTGGCAATATCACGCAATCTGGGGATTCGTCATTTCAATCGTATCATCCCGCATGGCGCAATGAAGTTGATGATGCGATTTACGGTTGGATTCAACGCGAAAAAATTCGTGGGGGATGGTGTTATATTTCAACGGGCGAGCGCGCCTATCGCAAGCGTCTGACACAGATGGCTAAAGATGGGAAACTCAATCTGTTGTGGGGTGTTGTCAATTCTCATCTTGAGTTTTCGAATACCCCTCATCCGGGAGCGAATCTCTTTCAATTTGCTGAGGAGATTGCCGAAGATTTGGATGCCCTCTTTGAGGAGAACAGCACACATACTCCTCGGGTGGGCTGGTTCATGGGATTTCAATTCCCGAATATGCTTGTGGACCGAAGTACGCATTCGCATACGCAACAGCTTGATGGTGTGATTCGAGAGAATCCGTCACCGGTTGATTTGGGATATTGGGAGGAACACATTTTCCCCCACGCGCGTCGGTTGGCGACATTTAGCCTCAAGCATCCCTGTGTTCGTGGGCTTCTGATGGATTTGGAGATGTATGGTTTCCCGCTCTGGTTTTATCCAGATACCTGTGATTTTGGAGATACGGCGTTTGATTACTTTCTGTGTCAAGGCGCGCCGTTTCTGTCAGCCGAACAGAGGAAAAGCGCGAAATCCCTCACTTCCACATTCCGGTTTGAATGGCTTATGGAGGAGGGATTATTAGAACGGTATTTCAAAGTTCTATGCAAAAGGGCGGAAGAAATCGGGCGGCGTCTGAAGCGCGAAATTCACCAAATTAACCCTAAGCTGATTATCGGATTTTATCTGCTGAACATTGAACGGAGTTGGTTCTATCGCGGATTTCTTCGCGGTATAAGCTCTCGACAAAGACCCGTTATTTTTCTTTCATTTAACATGGAAAGCCATCGCAACCTCCGCTTACTTGAACAAGATGACATCTATCTCTACCATGCGTCGGCGGCATTGATGGGAAAATTCCCGTTGTCCGCTTACGAGAAGGTACTTAACGATGCGATGATTAACGGGGATGGTTACTGGCTGAATCGGATCACGTCTCTGGTGACGGAAGGGACGACAGGGGATTTTTCGCTGGTGGAATCGCCGTTTGAACTAAACGCCACAGGCCAGATTCGCCACTTTGAAACCTTGAAAGAAAAGCAAAATGTGATTGAAAGGATTGGAAAAATTAATCATGAACATCAGAAAAAATAAAATGAAGCAAAAGCTTAAGGCTGGCGAGTTGGTGTTTAGTGCCAGTGTACGCCTCCCTGAGCCGGGGCTTGTCGAGGTGATGGGCTATGCGGGTGTCGATTATGTCCTCATAGACGCTGAACATGGTTCTATGGGTTGGACTGAGATGGAGCGGATGATCCTCGCTGCCTATGCCGCGGACGTCACGCCAATCGTTCGTGTGCATGAGAACAACGAAGCGATGATTATGCGTACACTTGACATCGGTGCGATGGGCGTGCTAGTCCCTCACTGTCGAAACGCCGCCGACGCACAACAGGTGGTCAACGGCGCGCTCTATCCGCCGGATGGCAAGCGGGGTGTCGGTCCAAGTCGGGGCATCAAATTCGGGGCCGTATCGGCTTCAGATTATTATGCAAACATCAACGATGAGATTTCCGTCTCCGTGATGATCGAGGATGCAGAGGCGATTGACAACATTGATGAAATCGTGGAAGTCAAAGGCATTGATGTGCTTAACGTGGGAACAAGCGATCTCGCCGCTTCGTTGGGAGTGCCGGGACAGCCATTGCACCCAAAAGTGGCTCAAGCGTCTGAGAAGGTGCTTGCCGCTGCAACACGAAAGGGAATTGCCGTCGGATATCCGACACGCAGCATAGAAGATGGCGTTGAAGCTATAAAACGTGGATTCCGTGTGTTTTCGTGTGGTAACGCGGCACCGCTACTGTTGCAAGCTGTCGAGCAATATCTTAGATTGCAACACGGGGCATAACATCCGTGCGGCCGATTCGCGGCGAAATAAAAGATAAACCTTCATTTTCAGAAGTGGATATTGAAGGTCCGCAGGTAAAGTAGAGAATGTCGCCTTCTGCATAAAACTACGCCAAGTCCGCAAAACCTGTCCAAAAAACCACAATGTTTGAGCGATTGAGTTTTGAGCTATTGCGCCACCGTGTCGTTTCGTGCTATGATGTCGGACATGGAAAAGTTTTATTTATACGTGGATGAATCCGGGCAAGACACTGAAGGGGTGTATTTTATCGTCGTTGTCGTTATCTTGCTTCAAGGAATAGCCGACGAGTTAGAAAAAACTGTCGAGAGGATTGAACGAGAAACACGAAAAGGGAAAAGCAAGTGGAGACCTACCAAATTCCGTGTGAGAACGGCATATCTAACAAGGATTACGGAACTGCCTGAACTCGAACAGGCGGTCTTTTATATTTCCTTCCCCAATACAAAGGACTACACGAAGCTTACAGCCATTGCCATCGCCCACACCATTTTAGAGAAAGCGACTGGCGGGTATCGAGCATATATCATGGTAGATGGTTTGAAAGACAAAGACCGTAGCCAGATTTCAAAACATTACATCAGGAAGGAATCAGGCGACGAAAACTCAGAGGAATGAGAAAGCAGTGCATTCTTGCGGTTAGCTGATGCGATGGCGGGATTTATCAGAGATTACGAAGAAGGAAAGTCCTACGCTCAAGACCTGTATCGTCAATTTGAAGACCAGCGTATCATTACCAAATTACAGGCATAAAAAAAGCCCGCCTACAAAGGGCGGGAGACCCTATCCGCGATTTGCATCGCGGAGACTCGTCCTAACGGAACGTTGTTCGGGCGCGTCTTCACGCTAAATATACTATATCATGACCCCGTCAAAATTGCAAGGGAAATCAAACTGGACAAAGACTGACGATTTAGGACAGGTATGATAGACTTTATCTGTCATGTTCTGCATCTGATTGAACTCATAAGGAGAGGATTGCGATGGAAGCCACTTTTTTAACCGTTTCAGCTTCTGCATTCCCCGCACAATTATGCAAACCGTCCCGTATTCGCCTCATCGTAATACTTATTAATCCCCGGAACATCTCGCATCCCGTGCCACACACCGCGAAACAGCGTCTGTCGTTTCGGCGGCATCGATGCGATGACTTCCGGCGGTGGACACGCCTTACCCCATTTGGCATTCACCGTGTTATAACATGTAAATAAACTCAATCGATCTCGCGTTTCATTCGTCCACCGCGTTCCCGTATGGCACAGTGCTTCCGTAAAAATCACCACCGAGCCTGCCGGGCATGAATACGTCTCCCACAGCGCGCTATCGCGCTCACATAACTCTGTGGGACGCGGAAATGCGGCTTTGTGACTTCCCGACAAAAACATCGTGCCACCATCCCCTTTTTCAACCTCGTTTAATTCCCATACGACACGTGTCAGCCCGGCGTGAACACGCCCCTGCTGCATCTGGTAAAGATGCGAACTTCCGCTAAAATTGAAAAAACCACTCCCACCGTGGGGCCGAAAATTATCGTGCCCAGCCCGCCGATGGCTCGTATAGGTATGGTCAAACCGGAATCCATAACATGCTTCGGTCGCCAAGCTTTGATGGGACAGAATCTCATTCAACACACCCACCACCGCCGGATGGTCTAGCAGAATTTGAGATGGTCCGCCGTGATTGTCTCGTTCTTCTTTTGGCAATGAATCGCGTTCATAAAGAAACTTCATCTGGTGGGCGCAAACCGGCTCAAGCTGTTCTTCGCTCAACAATCCGGGCAAACTAATCCACCCCTTTAAATCAAAAATGTACTTCTGTTCCTCGTTCATCGGCACGACGGGCAATCCGTCAGCATTCGTCGTTGGCAAAAGCATTTTATCCATGAAACCCTCACCTTTTATCGCTCACAATCTGGGCAATGAGATGGTGTTTAAAGCCTTGTATTTCGCTGTGGCTTATCCAAAATCTTGAAATGATATTATACCCCATTCCCGTTGTGAAATCCGCTGAAAAACTTGAATTCTCCGATAGACAACTCACACCGAATTGCCATCTCGATTCTTGATGCGACTTCAATGCTCTAATCGATTTTGTTGACAGCCCACTCGGGATAGTAATTGTATATCTTCACGCCCGGATAAGGATGCCCCAAGGGCTGTGGCGGCACACGAAAGGGCGCTGGCATTCCCGCCATGATGCTCGCAACATATCGGAGTCCGATCGAGCGGAGCAAACGCGCGGAGGGGATATTCCAAGGTGCCGTTGTCGCGTAAATGAGTCGGTTATGCGAAAGTATCCACTCGCCAGCCGCACTCACGACAGCGCGTCCTAACCCACTGCCTTTAGATTCGGGGGCGACGTCTACGCCGATTTCCCAGATGTCGTCATTCACAGCAGTTACTGCCGCAAGCGCGACCAGTTTGCTCTGCTCAAAGATCGCAAAACCGACCATGGCTTGGCCAGGAAAGCAATGCCAGAAGACCTCATGATCGACCTGCTTTGTGAGTTCGTCTACGTTGAGTTGCACAGGTCGATTGTCTTTAAAGGGGCAAAAAACGTCACGATTGCCAACCAGTAACCAACTTGGTCCCCACACGCCGACTCCATCGGGTAGTAAAATACGCGAGAGTTCATAAGCACCGAATGCCGAGAAAAGCTCGTCGAGAGACAAGCCAGCGACCATCGGTTTAAGTGTTTCAACCCACTCCGGCCGTGCGGTAACGATACCCTTTTCTTCGATCCTGATCGCCCATAACCCGCATGAATCCTCTTGGCGTTGGCGGCTGGCATACACCGGTATTGGATGGCTACCCACCAAAGAGAGCGATACTCCCAATTGATTATCTAACCACGGCTGCAGAAGATTGATGAAATGTGAATTTGAAAAACTCATATTTGTGTCCAATTTTTCGCTTTTTCCTCCTTGCCATGTTGCTGTGTGAACATACCATAAGGTATTATATCTGTCGTATGCCGGTTGAAGTCAAGTATTTTATGAATGGAGGTCGATTCTATGAGAGAAAAGAATCCCAATGTCACTCGTTCCCTAGAAACCTACAAACGGGCAGGTGAGTTGATTCCCGGTTGGACGCAACTTATCAGTCGTCGTGCCAGTCAGTTCGCCAACGGCATTAGCCCAATCTATGCACAAAATGCCAAAGGTTCACGTTTTACCGATATCGACGGGGTACAATACATCGATTGGGTCAGCGCTGTCGGTGCGATTATTCTGGGACATGCTGATGATGTCGTCGATGGCGCCGTCAAAAAACAGATTGACCGTGGCAGCCTTTACTCGCTTTCGAGTCCGCTCGAAATCGAATTGGCGGAAGAACTGAACAATACCATTCCTTCTTCCGAAATGGTTCGATACACCAAAGGGGGCGGGGAAGCCTGCGCCGTCGCGGTGCGCATTGCTCGCGGAACGACGGGGCGGGACAAAATTTTGTTCTGCGGCTATCACGGCTGGCACGATTGGTATCAAGCCGCAAACTACCTCGTCGATCCGGAAAGCGGTGAGTTCCCATTTGCGGGAATTGAACCCATCGGTATCCCGAAAGTCCTTGCTGACACAATCGCGCCGTTCACTTACGGCGATTTGGGCATGCTCGAAGCACTGTTGGAAACAAACCGTGGTGAAGTCGCCGCAATTATGATGGAGCCCATTCGATCGGAATTCCCACCGACAGGCTACCTCGAAGGCGTCAAAGATCTGGCTCGCAAACATGATGTTATTCTGATCTTCGACGAAGTTTCGTGTGGATGGCGATTGTCGATCGGCGGTGCCCAAAAGCATCTCGGCGTTATCCCCGACATGACGGTTGTCGCCAAAGCGATGTCCAACGGCTATCCGATGGGGGCTGTGGTCGGTTCGCGAGAAGTGATGGAACCGGCGAGTCGCATGTTTATTTCCAGCTCGTATTGGAGCGATAACGTTGGTCTAGTTGCGGCATTGACGACAATTCGAGAATTGAAACGGCGCAACTCGGAGGCGCGATTCTTAGAGATTGGAGAGAAACTCCGCACTGGCCTGAATGGAGCTATCGCCGCTGCTGGACTCTCCGGGGCTTGTACCGGACTCCACACGAATCCGGCGGTGACACTCGAACTTCCTGACGAGACGTTACGCCCGACGGTGACGACGCTATTCATTCAGGAAATGGCGAAACGAAATATCCACTGTTATATGAGTTTCAAGCCGACGCTGGCGCATACCGACGAAGATATACAGCAAACGACCGACGCCGCAACCGAAGCGCTACACGTCATTAAACGCGGCTTGGACGTGGGCAATGTGGCTGATTTGTTGGAATGTGACATCAAGAAAGAACCTTTCCGCCGCCTTGTGAGGTAGTCAACGGAGGAATTTTATGAATACTGCTGAACGAAATGTCATGGATCTTTTCAGTTTGAAGGGCAAAGTTGCTATCGTAACCGGCGCATGCGGTTGGCTCGGTTCAGCGATGAGCCGGGCGTTGGCCGAAACGGGAGCAAGAGTCGTGGTCACAAGCCGTGAAGCGGAAAAGGCGGAGGCCTTTGCGGACACACTACCCGGCGACGGTCACGCTGGCCTCGGTTTCAGCCAAGGCGAAACGGACACCATTCCGGCCTTTGTCGCTCAAGTCGTTGAGCGGATGGGGCAGATTGATGTTTTGGTCAACAATGCATACGGTGGTTCTGCACCGGATATTGATACCGCAACGGCTGAAGACTTTGATCAGGCGTACCATGTCGGCGTGACCGGGTATTTTCTCCTTGCCCGTGATGTCATGCTTCATCTCCGCCAACGTGAAGCCGCCGGTTCAATTATCAATATCGCCAGCATGTATGGCGTTGTCGCGAGCTATCCTTCCGCTTACGAAGGTCTGCCTGTCAACAGCCCGCCGAATTATCACGCGCTTAAAGGGGGCGTGGTGCATCTGACTCGCCATTTGGCGGCGTACTGGGCGAAGTATAATATTCGCGTCAACGCAATCAGCCCCGGACCATTTCCGAAACCCGCGATTCGGGA
>JADFGN010000306.1 GCA_022567695.1 Candidatus Poribacteria bacterium
GAGAATCTACTTCCAGTATTTTGGGCATACCCCAGTAGGAATCCTGTTCAACTATTTTGATGAGTTTTTGTAAAAAAAGTCACCTAAATTATACATTAGAAATCCCCAGATTTCAATCCCACTTCTCACACTCCGCCCGCCGCAGCTCATTCAGCTCGCGAATTACTTCGTTGAGTATGTTATTTAAAACTATACAAACACCCTTGATTGCAGTAATTTCATTTTCATCAAATAATGGCATCTTTGTAAAATCCAGCTCATCAATCTCGCTCTCCCGATCTTCACACTCAACACACGTGCCACAGTCACAGTCTTCGGATTCCTCCTCTTCCCTTAAAACTGGGTTTGGTTTTTTTGGCACAGTATACCAATCCTCTGAAATCGCAATCACCTCCACCGGCTCGGCTTGGAGTTCGATTTCTTCGGGTAAAGTTGAACAAGGTGGTTGAGGACTATTATCCGTATCTTTGGCATTGCTCAACTGCGTACATTGCCCGGCCAATGGTAACGAGAAGCATCTCGAATACATTGGGGGCAACCCCTCCACTGAAAACATGGCATCGTACCTGATACCTGTCCGGTTTGATGTTGATAAACTTGTACCTGCTGCCCTCATCGCTCAACGTTGTCGCAACAACCTTTGGGTGGGAGGGAAGACCTCACGCAAGAACACAGAGATAGCGCAGAGTTCGGTTTTTTCTCTTCTTCTCTGTGTCGTCTCAGCGACCTCTGCGTCTCTGCGGTGACGATTGACGACGGCTTGGAATACGCACAGTGACTGGATTGTGCAATAGGATTTCAAGTGGTGTTGAAAATTAGCTAAGGCTCGATATCGAGCGACTACAAACCGCGTGGCGACTGGAATCCGCCGAAACTAGCATAAGTCCCTAATAGAGAAATTTAGTTAATGTGACAAAGTCAAGCTAAATCATCAGATAAGTCGGCTTCGCTTTTGAGCCATCAATTCGCGGCGGCACAAGGACTAAAAAATGTTGGACGGCTCATGCTTATTTTCTCTGTGACCGTTGACCCACCAACGAAAGTAATGTATAATTGAAACGGTTTAGGCGGGTGCCCAATACTTTAGCAATTCGCCAACGCCTGAACATATCACAAAAGGAGTTTGCGGAAAACTTCGGAATTCTGCTTCATACTCTCATTGAATTAGAGGAGAGACGACGTTTCCCAACTCCCACAATGATGGCGGATAGATAATTGAACAATTGAACACGAACCGGAAGCGGTTAAGCAAGCTTTGAAGAAAAGCTATCGTCGAAAAGAATGACCTGTCGAAGGAGAAATCGGGAGGGTTCATCGACATAAAACCCTCTTGACAACACATTATCAGCAGACTATACTACCTTGACTTTGACTTTGGTAAATTACCGTAAGTCCGTCTGAAAATCGTCGAATATCAGTCCATGAATAACGAATTAGCGAAAAGCCTCACATATCAACCTCATGAATATCCGTCATCAAATCACAGACCTACAGCTTGTTCACCCATTCAAGATTGCGCGGCGAGCCGTAGATCGCTTTCGTCAGGTTATCTCCGTCGAGCTAGATAGCGGACTTGGTGAAACGGCTCCAGCCAAATTTTACGGCGAAACCGTCGAAACCGTCCAGCGTGCTTTGGAAATCTTCGATCCATTTCTCAACGGGAATTTAGACGCCATCCAAGCTATAATGGATACGCTAGAATCCACCATGCGTGGCAACTACGCTGCAAAGTCTGCCATTGATATGGCACTCCATGATCGGCTCGGCAAGGTGTTGGGAGTGCCGCTCTACCGCCTGTGGGGACTCGATCCGGATGAGACGCCTTGCACCTCATTCACAATTGGGCTAGACGAACCGGAGATGATGCAGCAAAAAGTTCGTGAGGCTTCAGAGTATCCAATCCTCAAAGTAAAGCTTGGCACGTCGCACGACCTCGAAATCATTCGTACCCTCCGCGAAGTCACGGATAAACCGATCTATGTCGATGCCAACACCGCGTGGACTCCCAAAGAAGCGGTTCGTAAGATTCGCGAGCTTGTTCCTTACGGAATTGAGCTTATCGAGCAACCAACCCATCCCGACGACCTCGAAGGGCTGAAGTTTGTTCGTGAACACTCCGAACTCCCAATCATCGCTGACGAGAGTGTCAAGCGTGCAACCGATATTCCAGCACTTGTGGGATGTGTGGATGGTGTTAATATCAAGCTGGTCAAATGTGGTGGACTGCTTGAAGCGATGCGAATCATCCATGTCGCACGGGCACACGGTCTGCAAATCATGATCGGTTGCATGATCGAGAGTTCGCTTGGCATCACAGCTGCGGCGCATTTGACACCACTCGTGGACTATGCGGACCTTGACGGACATCTGCTCATCGCAAATGATCCCTATTCCGGCGTGAGGCTTGAAGCGGGAAAACTTATCCTGCCGAATCTTCCGGGAATCGGCGTCATTCCAAGAGACCCATCCAATCTGGAAGCTTAAGTAAATTTTGTCATTCTTTGCTTCGCTCTAGGATGACATTGTAGTGCTAATCAATCCGGAGAATTTTGTGAACGAATACAGTTTATTCAGAGACCATCAAATTGAAAACACCGGAGACGTTTACTGGAATCTATCAACACCCGCTCTTTACGAAGAAGCCCTCAAGCGCAACGAAGGGCAAATCGTCCAGTTTGGCCCCCTTGTTGTTGAAACAGGTCATCATACAGGGCGTTCACCGAACGATAAGTTCATTGTTAAAGAACCTTCAAGTCAAGACAAGATCTGGTGGGGAAACGTCAACGTTCCGATTTCTAAAGCGCGTTTTGACCTCATACACTCCCAGATGCTTGCCTACCTCCAAGGACGGGAAATATTTGTCCAAGATTGCTACGCAGGGGCTGACCCGCAGTATCGCATCTCCGTTCGTATCATTAACGAGTACGCATGGCACAATTTGTTTATCCAGAGCCTCCTTATTCCGATGGATAGCAAGGATGTGACAGAGAGCCACACGCCTGATTTTACAATCATCGACCTACCGCAATTTCATGCGAGACCGGAGATACACGGCACCAACTCGGAAACATTTATTCTTGTGAATTTTCATGAAAAACTGGTGCTTATCGGCGGCACAAAATACGCGGGCGAAATGAAAAAGTCTGTCTTCACATACCTCAACTATCAGCTTCCAGAAGTTGGCGTGTTTCCGATGCACTGCTCTGCGAATATGGGGCCCGACGGGGATGTCGCTCTCTTCTTTGGTCTATCCGGAACGGGCAAAACAACGCTATCTTCCGTTCCGGGCAGACAGCTCATCGGTGATGATGAACACGGTTGGAGCGATCGAGGCATCTTCAACTTCGAGGGAGGTTGTTATGCGAAAACGATTCGGCTGTCCTCGAAAGCGGAACCTGAAATTTACGCTTGTACGCGAAAGTTTGGAACGGTGTTGGAAAATGTCATCCTCCATCCGGAAACGCGAGAAATCGATTTAGATGATGGTACGCTAACCGAGAACACTCGTGCCGGCTATCCGATTACGCACCTCGATAATATTGTGCCGGAAGGCGTTGGAGGGCATCCGAGCAATCTCATCATGCTCACATGCGATGCCTTCGGCGTGATGCCCCCTGTCGCAAAGCTGACGCCTGAACAGGCGATGTATCACTTCCTGTCAGGATATACTGCGAAAGTCGCTGGCACGGAGCGAGGTCTTGGAAACGAACCTCAAGCGACTTTCAGCTATTGCTTCGGCGATCCGTTTATGCCGCTTAATCCGACCATTTACGCGAATATGCTTGGCGAGAGAATCAAGAAACATGACGCCGACTGTTGGCTGATCAACACCGGCTGGAGTGGTGGTCCCTTTGGCGAAGGGGAGCGGATGGAAATCAGCTACACGCGCGCGATTGTTGACGCCGTTTTGAGCGGAAAACTCGCAAACGTCCCAACAGAGCCAGATCCGATCTTTGGGATTCACGTGCCTATTACCTGTGAAGGTGTGCCATCTAAGGTTCTCAAACCGCGTAACACATGGGATGATGGCGAGGCTTATGATGCCCAAGCGATAAAGCTTGCACAGATGTTTGTGGAAAACTTTAAACAGTTTGGCGTTCATGTTACAGATGCCGTTCGATCGGCGGGGCCGAATGCGGGTTAAATAGAACCTATGTCAAGTCGGCGGGGATTAAAAACGGTTTGACATTCAGTTGAATCGCGTCAAGCGTGTTAAGCAATCAGATACACGATGTAAGATGCAAGATGCAAGCGAATCCCGATCTGAATTCCTGATCAAAAGGACGAAGTGCCATGCGGCTGCGTCAAGAAATTATTATCGACCCAATCGACTCCTCTCTTGTTTATGTTCCTGAAGGTCCGTTTATCATGGGAACGGCGCCAGACGGTGTGCGAAAAACTGACCACGAAGAACCTCAACGCGAAGTCACCCTCGATCCTTTCTACATCGGCAAATTTCCTGTGACCAATGCTCAGTACGCCCAATTTCTGGAGGCAGCGGAACACCCTCCACCCCGTTTTTATGACAACCCACGTTTCAATGAACCTAATTGCCCCGTTGTTGGCGTCAGTTGGTATGATGCACAGGCGTTTCTGAATTGGCTTAACGAACTCACGGATGAATCTTATCGCTTACCAACGGAAGCGGAGTGGGAAAAGACAGCGCGGGGTACTGACGGTCGGATGTATCCTTGGGGAAACGAATGGGATGTATCCAAAGGCAACTTTGGCGAAAGTCGGCTCAAGCATACGACGCCTGTCGGGAGCTATCCGGAAGGCGTCAGCCCCTATGGTTGCTACGACATGGGCGGGAATGTTTATGAGTGGTGCAGCGATTGGTCTCATCCGGAAACCTACAAATACTCACCTGCACACAATCCCCAAGGTCCGATTGATGGCAGACGTAAAGTCATTCGCGGTGGCTCTTGGTTGCCGCGAGGTCAATTCGCCGCTCGATGTGCAAACCGCGCCGGTTATGAACCCGTACAAGCGGTACACAATGTCGGCTTTCGCATCGCGAAGTCGGCGGAATGAGCAAGGACTAGATTTCCAAATCGAAGACAAATATGAAAGGAGATCTGAAATGAAAACGATATCCATCAACATTAGCAATGCGGATTACGAATGGTTGAGCGTGCAAGCAAAACAGCGTAAGATGACCGTTGCAACAATTATCGAAGGAATGGTTTCTGAAGCTTCAGCCGATGACGCCAAGAGCAGGAATAGCGTAAAGCATCTTATAGCTTTTGTTAAACAACCGACAGCGTTCACAAAGGAAGATACGGATCTCTTAGAACGAATTATTATGGCTGCACGAGAAGGAAAGGTCATTCCGCCTGAAACCCTGAGAGGGGATCATGAGAGTCCTTCTGGAGACTACAACGATTAGCGACATCTTAGACCGAGAACCGAACACCATCCGAAAAGTCAATGCGCTAAGATCGACAGACACTGTCGCGGTGTCCGCTGTTTCTTACGGCGAAATCTGGTTTGGACTTGAAACGATGCGAGCAGGAAGACGACGGCGGGAGCTTGAACAACAAGCAAGGACGTTGTTTTCCGTTTTCTCTTTAGAGCTTGTTACACAAGGGGTTGCCGATGCTTATGTCCAAATCAAGGCGGAGCTCCAGCGCAAAGGGATGATGATTCCCGAAGCTGATCTTTGGATCGCTGCGACGGCTTTAGCGGGAAACTACACGCTTGTGACCCGTGATGGTCACTTCTCCCATGTAGACGGGCTCACAATTGTCAATTGGTCTCAGCCTTAGAATACATGCGTCTAATTAGAATCCTAAATAGAAGGCACTTCGATCCACATCGCAAACGATTCCGAAGCATAGCCTTCAGAAGTAGGAGGCTTTGATTGACATCATACGATATTGTTATGAAAACTCAGTCAGATGGAAGAAAGGAAATTGCTATGGGAACATCTGCTAACAATCAATCCGCAAAAACGATCAACCTCATTGACTGCGACGTGCATCATTCGACTTCTAAACAAGACGACCTGTTTCCCTATTTGCCTCGGCATTACGTCGAATATATCAAAGACTTCGGGACAATGATGCCGGGGGTTGGCTATACCAATATGCCAAAAGGAGGCGTCCGCGCCGAATTGTGGGAAGGCCAGGACAAACACCCCGGGAGCAATATCGAACTCGCCCGGGAAAAGCATCTCGATGCCCATCAAATCGACGTTGCTCTGCTCACGGGGGCGAGCGTCTACGGCGCAGCAGTTCATCCCAATTCCGACTATGGGGCGGCAATGTGTCGTGCCTTCAACGACTGGACGCTTGAAACATGGGTCAAAGCAGATTCGCGCTTCAAAGCATCGATTGCCATCGCTCCAACGGATGCACTCCAAGCTGCCGAGGAAATTCATCGACTCGGTGAGAATCCAAAGGTTTTTCAGGTGATTATGCCTGCTGGTGCACGAATGCCCTTCGGCAATAGGGCGTATCATCCAATCTACGAGGCGGCTGAAGCGCATGGCTTGCCGGTGTGTATTCATTTTGGCGCAGAAGGGTCTGGCGTTGCCAACGCGCCAACTGCCGCTGGATACCCGTCGTATTATCTGGAAATGCGAATGGCCCGTCCCCAGATTGCGATGGCACATGTTGTCAGCCTAATTTGCGAAGGCGTCTTCGAGAAGTTTCCGAAGTTGAAAATCCTCTTCATCGAGCATGATACATTCTGGGTGCCGGGGTTGATGTGGCACATGGATGCCGATTGGAAATCGGTGCGGGACTACACACCCTGGGTAAAACGGCTACCGAGCGAGTACATTCGCCAACACATCCGTTTCGGTTCTCAACCGATGGAGCAACCTCCGACCAACGCCGATCTGAAAAAGTTCCTCGAATGGCTACATGCTGACGAGATCGTGGTCTACGCGAGTGATTATCCGCATTGGGATTGGGATAATCCGAAGACGGTTCTGCCCGGAATTTCTGCAGAACTCAAGCGGCGGATCTTCGTTGAAACTGCTCGTGAACTGTACAAGAGTCGTCTGCGGATGGTAGATGATCGGGAAGTTGAGGATTCAGAGATTCAGGAAGCCGCAGCGGACTAAGAGAGGGGCCTGACGGACTCTTCCACATTGGACCTTTCACATACACTCTCAGATGTTGATTCGTCTACTTGCCCATCCTAAGAGGAAGTTGAAATATCGATTTTGCCCACAGAGATAAAATACCTCCATGCCACGAGTTCTTCCCAATAATCGGCTGAATCGCCTAGCCAAGGCCACGAATGAACAGATCAAATACTGGAAAGAGGGGGTTTCTCTCCAGAACGATTCTGGACAAACAGTACCTCAGTTGATAAACAAAGCGGTTGCAGATCGATGGCACTTTGCTTATGAACACCGGCACAATGCAAATAAGCTGCTAAAATCCAAACCTCCCCTCTATCGAAGTGCTATAAGTCGATACTATTACGCAATGTATCATGCAATGCGAGCATGCGTCTTTGTGTTCAATGAAGGTGATGATCATCAGCAACATAGTGAGCTTCAATCACATATACCAAAGGACTTTCCCCCTGGCTCCAACTGGAAGAACATACTAAAAAACGCCCGCGAGCTCAGGAATCGTGCAGACTATGAGCCCTATCCGAAGTCAAACACAGCGTGGAAGCGAGATGCTCTTAATCTCAAGAAGGACGCAGACCTATTCCTGTCTACAACTCGTACTTACCTACAGAACAAGGGGGGCATACTATGACACAATTACAACTCCCGCTAGATACAGAGACTTCTATTCAAAACCGATTTTCTGAAGTCGGAATTGAGATACAGTCAATCGAAAGGAGGGACTATCCGGAAGAAAGTATTTTTGTTGTATGCGTCACTGAAGATGATTTCGACAAGGCTGCGATAGTTGGTAATTCCCTTGATCACGAACTTGCCGGACAAGGATTTGATGGTTTCGTGGTGGTGCGTAAGGCTGAACGAGAAGTAAAAGGCGTGATGACCCGTCTTAAGGATGGGGTCCAAAATCCGAAAGCCACAGAGCTCGTTAACCTTCTAATCGCTCGAGCACGAACATCGGAACGCCAACCAAGTTTATCTTACGTTCCAGACACAGCAAAGAACATATTGACGGCGATCACGCCCCGGCATCATCTGATTTTTGGCAGGCGAGGTACGGGGAAGACTGCACTCATGGTTGAAGCAAAACAACGTGTTGAGAGCGAAGGCTGTCTATCATCTTGGATCAACATTCACACACACCGTGGTGAATCTGCTGACAGAATATTTGTGTGGGTTTGCCTCGATGTATGTGAACAGATGCAAGTTTTCTATTCAAAGAAGGAGAAAACACCCCGAACCCTAGCCTCAATCTCAAGATTGCGAGATGATGCTGATAAGCTGCTCACAAAACAAGAAATCCCTCGTGATGAGGTCAGCAGGCTAGTGCCCTATATGCAAAACGCCATTCGCCGATTCGTTGACACAAATGCAACTCGATTTTACATCTTCCTTGATGATCTTCACTATTTACCAAGTAGCGAACAGCCTAAGTTATTGGATCTAGTTCACGGTGCTGTGCGTGATTCTGATGCGTGGCTCAAAGTTGCAGGGATTAGACACCTCACACGCTGGTTTCAAGCAAAGCCTCCCCTTGGTTTACAAACTGGGCATGATGCCGATCACATTGATTTGGATGTCACATTGGAAGATCCTTTACAAGCTAAAAATTTCCTTGAGCAAGTCTTTCTACATTACGCCAAACATGTTGGAATTTCATCGTTGTCAAGCGTTCTATCTCGCGCAGCGCTTGATCGGTTGGTTCTCGCTTCCGGAGCAGTACCACGCGACTATCTCACTTTAAGCGCCAGAGCGATCGGTCAAGCACAAACAAGGGAAAAGGCTCGATTTGTTGGTGTCCAAGATGTGGGCAAGTCTGCTGGTGATACAGCAGCAGTCAAAATCTCGGAACTGGAAGAGGACACTGCTTCGACTGAAACTACGCCAAATAAAATGATCGAAGGTCTACAGCGGATTCGAGGGTTTTGTATTGATGAAAAAGACTACACTTTTTTTCGGATCGACTTTCGCGACAAAGAAAATCATCCTGATACATACGGCATAATCAGGGAACTTATGGATCTGCGACTTATTCATTTGGTTCGTGCAAGCTTGTCTGACATACACGAAGCAGGACGCCGATATGAAGTATACATGCTCGATCTGAGTCAGTTTTCGGGAGAAAGATTAAA
>JADFGN010000307.1 GCA_022567695.1 Candidatus Poribacteria bacterium
GTAAACGTTTGAAGGAGAGTAAGACCCAATCGTCACCCGGCGAGATTGAAGAGGAGATGGCGTGTCTCTGCGAGGAGATAATGAACTACCTTCGGGGGTGGGTGACTATTGGTAAGAGAGCGGCATTTGGAGAGGGCTGCGTTCTCCATTGGGTGGAGCGATCTTGGCAAGACCTTGAGCCGCTTCACGGCCAGTATGATAGCTTTCACGACTTCGCGGTGCAGGAAACTGGAGAGGAATACGCAACCTTCAGGATGAAGATCGCGGTCTATCGCGTGTTTATTCTGAATGAGGGGGATTGTCCGAAGATAACCGAACTGGGGTCAGACACTTTCTTGGATGTCCCTATTGGTAAGTTGCAGAAGGCTATAGGAGCTATTCGTCGAGAGGATATGACGAATGATTAGTGGGATGCTCTGGTCGATGCGAACGTAAAAGATCGGCATTTTTTCCACATCATGAAGAGACCGAAGCCGTCGCAGAATGGCTCGGAGAATAAAGGTAACGGCGAGAACGGTGATGGCGATGGTGATAAAAGTGATGGTGGGGACAATGACTTCACGAAACATGGTGGTGATCCTCGAATGACCGTTGCGATGGACACTGGCTCTCTGGGATATTGGCCTGGTGGCGACGGATTTGTCATTCCGATAGGCTGGCTCGATGTTACTGCCAAGGATGACACGATCCGTGAGGCAATAGACGCCGTTATCGAGGCGGCTGGTATTCATAGAGTGCATTGATGTTCCCCAAGCAGAAGAGGTTGGTAGATCAGACGGTCATCGAGAGGGTTAGGGCCCGTGATTCGTACTGTCAGGTCTGCGGGCAACGGCAACTAATGTCCAACTACTTGACAAAGTGGAGGCTGAAATGCCAATACCACTCAATATGTCGATGGAAGCCAGAGATATGCGAATGACAGCTCGGCTAAGCATATTCGTTTTTAGTGCCCTTGTGTTGATTAGTTGCGGGGATAACCCCATGCGTAGGGCAAACGAAACCACCGTTCCCCATTCAAAACAAGAGGTTGTGCTAGCACCTCAACAAGATGGAGGAGAGGATAAACCTTCTGCAAAGGTACTTAAACGGTACGCTGAGTTCTTTCCCAATGAAGTGAAACACTCGATTCGGTTAAACGAAATTTTTGATGGCGGACCGGGAAAAGATGGCAAACTCGCGTTGACAAATCCACCATCAATCTCGGTCGGAGCAGCCGATTATCTGGATGACACGGATGTCGTTCTTGGCATCTCTATCAATGGACAGAGTCGCGCTTATCCGTTGCGCATCATGGTCATACACGAGATTGTCAACGATACACTGGACGGCAGACCGGTACTTGTGACGTTTTGCTCAGAGTGCGGCACGGGCATTGCTTTCGATCCGGTCGTCGACGGACAAGCGATTGAATTTGGCGTATCCGGCATGCTTTACAAGAGAGATCTGCTGATGTATGATAGAAATACGGACACACCGAGTCTATGGGTACAAGCTCTCGGTGAGGCGGTTGTTGGTCCGAAAACGAAAAAGTTACTGAATCTGTTACCTGTCACTCAAGCGCAGTGGGGAGAGTGGAAGGCTACCCATCCAGATACAACCGTACTGAGCAAAGCAACCGGTTTCAACTTTCATTACAACCCTTATCCCGATATATTAGATTTTTTACCAGCGCAGATCCTCGGTGTATGCTTGAACGCGGTGAAAAAAGCTTACCGCTTTGGCGACCTCCGTCAGATGCAGGTTATCAATGATGATGTTGGAGGTGTTCCAATTGTTCTTATTGCGAGCCGGGATTCAGATTCTGTCCGCGTTTACGAACGGAAAACCTATCAGTTTGAAGGCACTATCGAAAAGGTTGTGGACATCGGTAGTCGTGACGTCTGGGAGATCTCGGAGAAGATGCTCTCTAACCCGAAAACGGGTGATTCGCTTGACCGCATTCCTGACGTGTTTGTTTCATTTGTACGTGCCTGGCTTAGCTTTTTCCCGAACACGCTGGTTTACAAGAGACCTTTAGATACGGATTCAGATGCCTCGCTTCCCACGACTTGGGGAGCAATCAAACGTTAGTCACGCTCTCTCCCATCAGAAATGTTCCCGGCTCAATTCGTACGAACTGCATTCCGATGGAATTCGTAAAGGTTTTGTCTGTCGGCATCTCCGCGGTAAGCGCCGTCGATGCGTAACGGAGAGCAACGGCAATACTCGTCATCAAATGGGGCATCGTGAGATCTCCTTAGCATTTTGCGTCATGTCAACGTAAACACTGTCCCGGAATTGGTTCAGTCGTTAAATGTTGAGAAGTGTTTTCGTAAGCAAGGTTCTGCTTTGGTTAAGATTTATGTGGTAGACGGTTCCACTTCAGTATATAATTTATCATATTTTCAACCAAAAGTATAGTATCTGATTTGCGTTCACGTTAGCAAGCTATTACAAAACGGTACCTGTTTCAAACAATCTAACAGATCGCTTTATTTATCAACCAGACCGAATCTCGCATAGGAGTGAAATCTATGACTTCAATTGACACCTTACAGGACGGGGCATTGACCCCGCATCGAATCGTTACATTGCGTCGCAATTTCGAGGATAATGTCGTCTATCGAATGGCCCAAAATGCCGTCTGCAAGATCTCTGTGGACGAAATCACTGTCAATAGAGAGATAGTTACCAAAAGTGATTTCACCTTCAGCCACGTGCTGGACGATTGGAGCGTGACCAACCAGAAGAGCAGTGGACGATGCTGGATGTTCGCTGGACTGAATTTGTTTCGCGTCGGTGCAATGAAGAAGATGAATTTGAAAAACTTTGAATTCAGCCAAAACTACACCTTCTTCTGGGATAAGCTTGAACGAGCGAATTACTTTCTTGAACGGACTATCGAATTGGTCGATCGCCCCGTGGATGACCGGCATGTTGCGTGGCTACTTTCCCGACCGCTGGACGATGGCGGACAGTGGAACATGTTCGTCAACATTGTTAAGAAACATGGCCTTGTGCCACAAGCAGTGATGCCTGAAACAGAGAGTTCCAGTAGCTCGTCGCAGATGAACAGAATTTTACTGCACAAGTTGCGCGAGGGGGCTAAGATCTTACGCGATATGGCAGCCAAAGATGCCAGTGTTGATGCGATACGAGATACGAAGGATGAGATTCTGGATGCCATTCACCGTATTTTGTCCATTCACCTCGGTACACCCCCAACCAGTTTCGATTGGCAGTGGAACGACGAAGACAAGAAGTTTCATCGTGACGGGGAGATGACGCCACAACAGTTTGCTGAGAAATATGTCACTGTTCCGATTGATGATTATGTGTGTCTTGTCCATGACCCGCGTCCGACGAGTCCTGTCGGCAAAACCTTCACGGTTGAATCTCTTGGCAACGTCGAAGGAGGAGATATCGTCAAGTACCTGAATATTGACGTTGACTTGATGAAGCAGATAGCGATGCAGACGATGATCGATGGCGAGCCAGTGTGGATGGGGTGCGACGTTGGGAAGATGATGCAACGCGACCTCGGCATATGGGACGCCAAGATTTATGACTACGAAGGAATTTACGACACACCGCTCACGCTCGACAAGTCGGGGCGTTTACAGTATCAACAAACTGTGATGACGCACGCAATGCTATTCACTGGCGTTGATGTTATACAGGAGAATGGGAGAGGTGTGCCTCGACGTTGGCGGGTTGAGAATAGTTGGGGGGATAAGGGTGGCCGCGACGGATTCTACCTCATGAATGATAACTGGTTCGATCAGTACATGTTCGAGATCGCCGCCCGGAAGAAATATCTGTCCGACGAGTTACGCGAAGCACTTGAGCAGCCGCCAATCGTTCTGCCGCCGTGGGATCCAATGGGCGCGTTGGCGGGTGAAGTCGTAATTGCTAGTTGATTCAATCTTAGATCATGGTGGTTCATGTCTTAAATACGGGAGCAGACTCCTTTCCGCGAACCCATTTGCCGAAAGGAGTCGACTCCTACATCAAACCCATATGAGCCTCTGCACCGAATTAATAGGGAACTAATGCCTGCAAAATCTGACACCATCCGAATCCCATGCCCTCCGATATCGGCGATATAAAAATCGAAAAGAATCCGTGGGTGATTCTGTTTCTGCTGCTCATCCCAATTTTAGGGCTGCTAGTCAACGGCTATCGCTATGGCGTCAGCGATCAAGCGTTATACATCCCGATGAGCCATCGGGCGGTGAACCCTGAACTCTTTCCAAATGACTATCTTTTCGATGAGCCATCGGGCGAGTACAATTTTTGGATACCAGCAATGTCCATACTCGCCCGGTTCTTTTCGTTGGAATGGATCTTCTTTGTTGGATATATGCTCACACGATTCGGGCTCTTTTGGGCAATTTATCATCTTTCTCTGAATCTATTCGACAGTCGTGGTGCAGCGGTGCTTGCGGTGCTTTTTCTCATCATGCCAAAGCCGGTGGGTGGGACCGCAACGGCAACCCAAGATACATTCTTCACCCTTCGCTCGACAGTAATGCCCTTCGCCATTGCCTTCCTAATTCCTTATTTTCGAGGTCGGTTGATTCCTGCTGCGATAATCTGTAGCGTTGCTTTTCTCATTCACCCGATCACGGCAATTCCTCTAGTTGGCTTGCTTGCTCTCAGATTGTTAATCGACGGATTTCGCGGCGATTGGCGCACACCAGCAAAGGCGTTTGGGATTTTCCTCATTTGTGTCCTTCCGCTATTCGTCCGTGTTTTCCTGATCAACCACGCCAATCCCTCCGATTTGAGTCTCCTTTCACGTTCCCATCCACAGTGGCTTGAGATTATCAAAAGACGCGATAGTTATATTTTTCTTTCTGTATGGAACCGGGATGCTTTCCAATCAGTGGTTGTTAATCTGACCATCTTGCTCACCATTCTCCTTTTTCGTCGATGGTATTCTACATCAAACGACAGTCTTATCCGGGAAACAGATAGGTGGGCATTTGGCGTAATTCTCGTGTGTCTTGGCCTGTTCATCATCGGTGGGGTGTTTGTTGAATGGTATCCACTGCCACTCGTCGTGCAGTTGCAAGTGTTGCGGAGTCTGTATCTCCTCGTCAATTTGTCGCAGATCTATCTGGCTTGGATGTTGATTGACCGGATCGGAGGCGTCCTCGTAAAGCTGGCGAGTTTCCTGACAACGCGAAAAATCAAACAGATCGCTACAGGTGGGTTAATCGCAGTCACCTTGGTGCTGATTGTACCCAATCTTCCCAAGCTGAGAGAAGGACAAGCGATGTCCCACGTCAACCTCCCCGGCGCACTCCCGCGTAGTGATTGGATTGATGTGGGGTTGTGGTGTCAAGCCAATACCCCTATCGATGCAGTGTTTTTTGTTCCCATTCATGTACTGGGTTTCCGCATTCATTCCCGACGTAGCAGTGTTGGTAATTGGAAGGATGGCGCACCATGTGTGTTCTCTGAACATTACGCGAAGAAGTGGTGGGCACGGATGGAGGAACTTAAGGGATACGATTCATTCGATGAAGGTCGGTTTAATCAACTCAAGGAAAAGTATGGAGCTTCCTTTGCTGTAACGCGGAAAGGGCAGCAACTTCGCTTTCCCATCTTGTATAAAAATAACAGATTTGTCGTTTACGCATTGAATTAAAGGCTTCAATTTTCAATTTTGCGGACGACGTACACTCCCCACTCGGCAGGCTTAGAGCCTGTTTGAACTTCCCACTTTTTAAGCAGCGTCAACTTGACTGCCTCGCCCAAGTGCTCCTGCTCTCGATCAACTCCGTCTTGGGGAATCAGGTACACGACCTGTCGAGATTGAGCGAGGAAGGATTGGACAAGCTCACGCTTTTTGTCGATCAACCCGGTTTGACCGAGCGATTTGTACATTTCGCGCAGGCGTTGCTCCCGCGATGGCTGTCGGCGTACCCGGTAATTGTCAAGCGCGTTAAAGATTCGGAGATCGTAGTGCCGGAAGCTTTGGCGTGTGCCGATATAGCAGAAGAATGGGGGTTGTGAGAAAATGACTGCATTGGGTTGCAAGGTTTGAGCGAGCATTCGCCCTGCAGCGGCTGTAGTACGCGACCCCTGATCTGAGACGACACGCCGCATGCCGTTTTGGGTTTCGCCGTATCGAAGGTAAACGAGAAATACGATAAAGACCGCTATCCCTGCCGCCCTCCAGTAAGATGGGGGACTCGCCCGTTCAATTAGCAGAAACGCTGAACCAACGATAACCGGAAATGTACAAATCATGAACCGCACATACGGCATGCCTGATGGCGCCCAGTAGTAGGCAGTGTAAAGTAAAGCAGTCGGCAGGAACCAAAAGAGCCGCATGAGGCGTTCCCAAATGTCACCGGTAGTTAGCATACCTGCGAGCCCAATGGGAAAGATTAAAAGTAGAGCCGTTGTGTTCAGTCCACCGACCATCGTTACCAGGTTGCGACGAAGATGCTCAAGCGAGAATGCGTCTTGTTCGTGAGTGAGGGAATAGCCCGTGATCAACGGATTGCCAAAAATCGCCCAATTGTAAATCGCTAAGAACACTGGAAAAATCGCGTAACATCCCAACAGAACACCAACCGATTTGCGAAAACTCAGGCTCCGTACCCCTAAAGGAGTTTGCCGCCACCGCTTAATCGCCTCCGATTCGATAGGCGATTGCCATTAGGAGCGGGTAACCGGGGCTGAATTTGGAGATGACTTTTCCACTTGGTGTTTCTACCCATTGATGCGTTTGGTACATGAACGGGTCATCGTCCTGTACAGCGGGAAACTGTAGGCGCGCTATTCGCTTGGCGAGAAACAAATACCCATCCGGATCGACCTCTTGATAGGCGGGTGTAAAATGCTGGAGCTGGATCAGGGCATAAATGAGAACCGCAAGAAAGACAGTGATGTGAGGTAGAAGATGGGGGGATTTTCTAAAATTGGATACGAAGCGCAGATGTTGTTTGAAGTTCATAAAATATCACTGATGCTGGCATTTTTTGCATCCCGCTCAGAACAGTGTGAGTTGCGAACTTTCAGGAGCCTCCGCTGATTTTCGCTGGGCCTCGGCGATGTCATCAATCAGAATTTGCCGACCGCGAGTGAAATCTTCGCCCTCCATTCTTAAAACAAAGGCAGGATTAAATGTTGCCATTACGAACGGTGCGTAAGAGGTCTCCGTAAACCATATCCCGCGCTCTTGGGTGATACGGAATCCCTTATGAATTAGTGTCTTAGCTGCGGGCGACCCCATACACAAAATGACAGCGGGAGAGATTAACGTCAGTTCGCCGTCGAGCCACTTTGCGCATGCCTTGATTTCAGACGCTTTCGGCGGGCGGTTTTTAATAACACGCCCACTCCTAATGGCGGCACGACACTTAATCACGTTTGTCAGCCAAATTTCATTTCGCGTGAGTTTGTTTGCTTCAAGTACATCGTCAAGTAACTCGCCCGTCGGTCCCGAAAACGGAAGCGTGGTTCTATCATCCATTGCCGACGGACCTTCCGCAACAACCACCAATTTAGATGTTGGGTCGCCGCTTCCGAACACGACGTTCTTCCGGGTTTCCGACAAGCCGCATGCGGTACAGCCGATTGCGGCTGCCTTGATTGCCTCCATTTTTACAGTCATATTTCCCTCCCCGTAAACCAAAAAAAGCCCCGATTCTCATCGGGGCTGAAGAATGAAAGCGTGATGTGTTACCGTGCTGATTTAATTTTCGCCCAGGTAACACCTAGTTTATCTTGAGGTTCAACAGCAGTACCTCCCGCCAAAATCTCCGCACCTTGATTCATGAAATCTTTAATCTCGTCTGCGCTCAATGCACGGTTCCAGAGGCGAACATCATCGATAGCTCCGGCGAAGATGTATTGCGGTCTCTCACAATCCTGCGCAATTCTCAACGGATCGTCATTGGCATTGAGAGCACCAGGAACAGGTGCGGTTACTACTTCCACACCATTGATGTAGATTGCTGCTTGTGTGCCGTCATTCGTGAAAGCAACATTCACCCATTCACCTGTTGCGGGAAGGTCAGGCGCGTCAATATCTACCCTGCCAGCTTCGGTTTCAAATCTCAATCTGAAGATACCGCTGTCACTGAACAGACCGTATTGTGTTCGTCCACCACACCCGCCATGGACCGATTTACCTACGATTTGGCGCACACCATCCCAATGTTCTGCATTAATCCACGCCATGAAGGTCATTTCATTTACGTT
This sequence comes from Candidatus Poribacteria bacterium, assembly GCA_022567695.1. GTDB lineage: Bacteria > Poribacteria > WGA-4E > WGA-4E > PCPOR2b > JADFGN01. Next base: position 8,203 of record JADFGN010000307.1, read on the forward strand.
GAGCGCGTCTGTGCTTTCGACGGTTACAAAGGTCCCACTATCCGCGTCACCAAACTGGAGCGCTTTGCCGTATTTCCCATCCACCCATTCAGGCAGATCGATTTGACCATCATGCCCATTACCGCTTAGATCTCCGGCGACCTCCCCACTTCCTTCATCTAAGGAGAGATACAGCACCAACCCATCCGAAAAATCAGCAAACGTGGCGAAAGGCATCAGCATTAAAACTGATGCAACGAGTCCATAGACAACAAAATTCCGCATGTAAACTTCCTCCTATGTTTAATATTTGGTTTTAATTTTACCCCATGCTGTTGAAAGTTTACCTTGACCGTCAACAGCCAGAGCTTCTACACCGAGGTCCATAAAGTCGTTAATCTCGCCTTCGCTCAAAGCGTGATCCCAGAGGCGAGCTTCATCAATAAGCCCGGCGAAGATGTATTGAGGGCGTTCGCAATCTTGACCAATCCTGAATGGGTCAGCGTTTGCGTTCAGCTTACCAGCGACGGGGCCTTTTCCTTCCTCTTTGCCATCAATGTAGATTATTCCATCTTTGCCATCATTCGTGACAGCGATATGGACCCATTTTCCTACATCTGGGAGCGGAGCGCCAATATCTGTTCTGCCGGCTTCAGTCTCAAATCTTAATATGAAGCTCCCACCATCACTGAACAGGCCGTACTGGACGCGTCCTCCACAACCGCCGTGGACCGATTTACCCACCACTTGGCGTACCCCATTCCAATTCTCCGTATTGACCCACGCCATGAAGGTCATTTCATCGACATTAAGCTTGGGGGTGCTTTCGACGGTGACAAAGGTTCCACTACCATCACCCTCAAATTGGAGGGCTTGCCCAAATTTACCCTTTTTCCATATGGGATTATCGATCACGCCCTCATGTTTATTACCGCTCAGGTCTTCGGCAACGTCTCCTTTGCCTTCGTCGAATGAGAAATATAGTACCAGCCCGTCCGTAAATTCAGCAGCAAATGTCGCTAAAGGCATCAGCAG
>JADFGN010000308.1 GCA_022567695.1 Candidatus Poribacteria bacterium
GTAAAAGAGCGAGAGCGTCGTCGGCGGCCCGCCCCAAATCAGACCGCGTTGGATAGACCAGTAGCAGTTGAAGGGGATAAGCAGCATGGCGATGAGAATGCTGCGCCATGTTATTCTTGATTGATCTGTGTCTTTCTCTCTAAGCATTCTAGCACTTTTCAAAATCAGCAGGCTGAGAGATTAGCAATCTTACTCCATCGAATTGAATGCCGCGTTTACACACTTGTCACGACCTTCTACCTCCAGATACGGATCAATCAACTCATCGGCAATTTTTGTTGATGCATTATACTTTTGGTGTCGACAAGCGTCAAGCACAAAACCCCACAACGCATACTGCACGAAATAAAACTCTCAAGCGCAACAGGCTCAACATGGGATGATTCATTTTTCTACATCCCTTCGCTAATTTGTGATAACATTAGGACTTACGCAGCCGATAAGCCGAACCCGCGATTCCACTGCATCCTGCATCTTGAATCCGGAATCATTGTCAGATGCAAGATTCAAGAATTCGTGGCATCGGTTTGATTGGATTAGGCATTGGACAGCAACAAACAGAGACGAAGTGGACTATCGGTGAAATGACCGACTGAAGTGCAAACTGGTAAAAGAGGTATAATTATGTCAAATAGATCGAACACTCGCTCCTACCGCGTCGGCATTGTGGGAACAGGGGGCATTGCATATGCTCACGGAAGGGCTTGTAGCGAACTTGAATGTGCAGAGATTTGCGCTATCTGTGATATTTCAGAGGGAGCGTTGAATCGTTACGGTGATGAGTTTGGTGTAACCAATCGTTATCTCAATCTCGACGAAATGCTGGAGAACGAGAATTTAGACATCGCCATTATTTGTACATGGGGCGCGTATCACGCCCACACCGGCATTCAGATAGCGGAATCACGAAAGGTGAGAGCCATCCTCTGTGAAAAACCGTTCACCTCGACCGCTGCGGAAGCGGAACAGATGGTGGCAGCGGCAAATGAGAACGGCATTCTGCTATCCGAGGCGTTCAAATTCCGCCATCATCCCATGCACTTAAAGGCGAAAGAACTGGTGGACTCGGACGGTATCGGCGACGTGATGACGATTCGCAGCACATTTTGCACAGGAGGTGGTGGCGGTGGGCCTGCCACGAGAAGGCCGGAAAGCAACTGGCGCTTTAACCAGGCGAAGGGTGGAGGTAGCATTTATGACCTGGGGTGTTACTGTATCCATCACGCACGCTTCATCTTTGATGATGAACCGGTGCGCGTTTTTGCCTCCCGGCAAGCGGGGCTTGAAGTTGATGACGGTGCCTACCTGCTGTTGGTCTTCCCGGATGAAAGAACTGCACAGATTTCGGTTGGTTTCAATTCATGGCGTGCGCAGTATGCCGAAATCTGCGGAACCAAAGGAATGCTTCGCATCGAAAAGGCGTGGAATAACGAAAATCAACCTGTGACGCTCGAACACTGGACAAATGATGGAACAACGCCCATTGAATTCGATCCAACTTTTCAGTTTGCACATCAACTGCGCCATCTGTGTGACTGCCTCACGACCGGACAGGCACACCGCATCCCGCCGGAGAACAGTATCAACCAGATGAGAGTCATAGATGCTGTTTTTGAATCGATGGCGACGGGTAAATCAGTTGAGTTGCGGACGTTGTCTTAGACTCGGTAACCATCGTTGTTTTGACTTTCCTTACACGACGTTGTCAACGGCAGACCTTAAGCTTATCCGGGAACTCTTTTTTGAATTTCTCGACTTTGGGATGGATGGCCAACTGGCAATATGGCTGATTGGGATTTATCTGATAATAATTCTGGTGATATGCTTCTGCCAGGTAAAAATGACTAATGGGTACAATCTCAGTGACGATGGGATTCGGCCATAATCTGCAAGCATCTGTTTCCTGCTTGGATTTTTCGGCGATGGTTTTCTGCTCAACGCTGTGATAAAAAATCACAGAACGGTATTGGGTACCGACATCGCCACCTTGACGGTTCAAGGTGGTTGGGTCGTGGGTACGCCAGAACACGTATAGTAAATCTGCAAAGGAAATGACCGCCGGATGGAAGGCGATCTGTATTACTTCAGCGTGACCAGTGGTTCCGCTGCAAACCTGTCGATAAGTTGGATTTTCAACCGTACCGCCAGCGTAGCCGGAAACAACACTATCCACGCCTTTCAAAGAATTAAAAATAGCTTCGACGCACCAGAAGCATCCGGCGCCAAGCGTTGCGGTTTCTAATTTCGCGGACATGATTTCTCCCATTTTCTCGAGTGAACGAACAAATTTGCAATCGGCAATTTCATTAGGTTATGGCCTATCTGTTTTTACGCTTCGTTTTCATCGATTACCGGTTCAAAAACGAGGCTACAGCTACTGCAACGAAATCCACTGTCTGGCTTCGATTCCTCAATGAGGAATAGCATTCCACAACAGATTGGGCACGGTTCTTCAATGTCCATTTCGACCTCTTCAACATCTCCAGACCTATCTTCAAATCTAACGAGCATTTTTGCCTTTCTTAGTTTAGTGTGCGAAAAGTCTGTTTTCGCTTCAGTATCGATTGAGGGTTTTATCAATTTCGATTGCCCACTGGTCAATCCCACCGGTCAAACTCTTGACATTCTGAAAGCCGTTTTGATACAGATAGGTAGCAGCGTGCATACTCCGCATACCGTGATGACAATAGATCACGATTTCGGCATCATTATCAAGGCCATCCACATTTTGTGGTAATTCGTTGAGCGGGATTAACTGTGCGCCTTGAATGTGAACAATCTCATGCTCATGCGGTTCACGAACGTCAAGCAATACCAGCGGTTCTTTGCAATCTAATTTCTGCTTGAGTTTTGAAACAGAGATTTCATGTTTTTCGGGTTGGAAATCGGGATGAGAATTTGTAGAATTCATAGGGTTAATTTTGCCTTGTGAGTGATATGATTTTAATCCGAGAGATGGGCAAATCTCCCAGTGTGATAATTTATCCGAAAGTGGATTTATACTATCACAAAAAGGTGCGAAAATCAAGTCGAAAACCGTGTGAATCCAGACGTAGAGTGGGTTGACAATTATCACGCCGGATGCCGTTGGCACCACCCGCATGGCTCGTGCAGAGTTGTTATTGTGTGATACAAACTTAAAATGGCGTTCAAGATTGTCAAGTGGGCTGAACCTGTTCTCGCTTTTAGATCGCAGTAAGCTGTGCGGTTTTGGTACAATAGCCCTTTTGAAGGCCGCACCAATTCAGGTCGAACGGAATTCTGTCCAGATCGGCGACCGACGTTACGAAAGAGATTATGGTGTTTTCTTCGCTTATCCGCGACCCAAAACGACTGACAATCTCATTGGTGTTGTCGGCATGACTAACGAAATGATGATTCGCGCTGGACAACAAGCGAGGTACTTTGTATCCGGAGTCACGTGTCCAGATTATGCCATCTATGGTTTTGACAGTCTGGAAAAGGGATTCGGTGGTGTGGTTGAGGCCGGGTATTTTGACAACTTTTGGCAGTTGAGGCCGTAACTCACCCCCTCATGCGGTGCAAAACGTCACTCTCCGATGAAGCGTTATTGAGGGTGTTCTTCCACGTATCATCGTTGCAACTATTTTTAACCGCCTTGCGGCACAGGTGGAATATCTCCTGATGATGGGATACAATTTCCGTTTCCATACCGATGCCGGGATTCATGCATCGGTTCATCTACCATGCATGTGGGAGGGAGATCCCTCTCCCGACTATCGCGGCTAGAAGCCGCTCCCATAGTTAGAGTCTTCCTTCCTGTCAAGACTAATCTGACAGTGTACTACAAAGGAGTTGAAATTAACCGATGACCAATCATAAATTTCCTCTCTCCCGTTTTACTGTTCTCGATTTAACCCGTTTCCGATCTGGACCGACGGCAGTACGCCAGCTCGCCGACTGGGGTGCGAACGTCATAAAAATCGAACTGCCTGAAAACCCCGACAAATCGAAAGACACCAACAGCGCGCGGCACAACCTGGACTTTCAGAATCTCCAGCGAAACAAGCGCAGTCTCACACTGAACCTCAAGGCCGAAACTGGCCGGTCCGCATTCATGCGCATGGTAAAGAGGGCGGATGTGGTGGTGGAGAACTTTCGTCCCAACGTCAAAACCAGACTCAACATCGATTACGAAGCGTGCCGATCGGAAAACCCACGTATCGTCTACGCCAGCATTTCCGGTTTCGGGCAGGACGGTCCCTACGGGATGCGACCCGGTTTCGATCAGATTGCTCAGGGCATGGGTGGTTTAATGTGGGTAACTGGATTTCCAGGCCAGGGCCCCGTGCGGGTTGGTGTGCCTATCGCAGACCTCGCCTCCGGTATGTACGCTGCCATCGGAATCCTTACCGCGTTGCTTCAACGCGAGGAAACCGGCGAAGGTCAGTGGGTACACACATCTCTACTTGAAGCTCAGATTGCCATGCTCGATTTTCAGGCGGCACGCTGGCTGATCGGGAAAGAAGTGCCGGGGCAAGCAGGCAACAATCACCCCACGAGCATTCCAACTGGTGTGTTTCAGACCACGGATGGCCACATCAACATCGCGGCGGCAGGCGAGCAGATGTGGCAGCGGCTCTGTGATGTCCTTTCGGCCGACGAACTTCGCAACCATCCCGACTATGCTGACGATGAGGCAAGGTCACGGAATCGAGATGCGTTAAACGATAAACTACAAGACTATTTCTCAAAGAGAAGCAGTAGCGAGTGGATCGATGCGCTCAACGAAGCCGGAGTGCCTTGCGGTCCAATCTACCACATGGACGAGATGTGGTCCGATCCGCAGGTGAAACATCTCGAAATGTCGCGTCCCGTTGACCACCCCGTGCTCGGCAAACTGAACGTGTTGCGCCACGCGACGAACCTGAGTGGCGTTCCAAAAATGGCGTATCGTCCCGCTCCCGAGCGGGGGGAACATACTGATGAAGTCTTGAAGGAATTTGAATTCTCGGACGACGAAATCGAGACAATGAGAAAGGAGAATATCATATGAACAGTAAGACGACGAAAGACTTGCTCATCGTCGAAAAGAACGCGGGGGTCGGTTATCTAGGCTTGAATCGTCCCGAAAAACACAACGCCATCTCTTACGAGATGTGGCAGGGCATTGCGCAGGTTATGGACGATTTCGAGTCCGACGATAGTATTCGCGTGATTGTCGTTTCGGGCGAGGGTGGCAAAGCCTTTTCCGCGGGCGCGGATATATCGCAATTCGAAAAGCAGCGTGGATCGGCAGATGCCATCGAGGTCTACAACAAGGCGACTGGACTTGCTCACCAAAAACTCACCAATGTTTCTAAGCCCACCATCGCCAAGATTGCAGGGTATTGTATCGGTGGTGGCGTATCAACGGCACTTTGTTGCGATCTACGTTTCGCTACCGACGATTCAGTCTTCGGCATTCCCGCGGCCAAGCTCGGCCTCGGCTATGGCTATGGTGGGTTGAGGTCGCTGGTAGCCCTCGTCGGCCCCATCCACGCCAAGGAGATTCTGTTCACTGCCAGACATTTTACCGCGGCGGAGGCCTACGACATGGGCTTAATAAACCGTGTGCTGACGAGAGATGAACTGGATAGCTTTGTAGATGAATATACGGAGACTATCGCCGGCAACGCACCACTCACCATCAAAGCCAGCAAGCAGATCATCGCGGAGATTTGCAAAGATCCGGATGACCGCGATCTCGATCTTTGCAAACGCCTTGTAGATGACTGCTTCGCCAGCGAGGACTACAAGGAGGGGCGCAGGGCGTTCATGGAAAAGCGAAAACCGAAATTTCGCGGGAAATAGCGACACGACATCAGTGCAATGTTGAGCCAGGCGTCCTCCCGTTTTTCGCGTGAATTTATGCAAATAGACTATCCTTCCTCCAAAAGTTTTCAGGGGCGGACAGTTTCGTTGAAAGCCTGTTTTCGTAGGAGCCCGTAGCTGAACTCGCAAGAGTTCAGACGGGGCTGAATCCCGAATTCCCCGATAGATCGGGATTCAAAGCAACTTGCGAATTCGGCTACAAGTGTCCGCCCCTGAATCCAAAAGTTGGGAGATTAGGGACTAACCCATAGAGGAGTTTATCCATGACCCAGACCAATTCTTTTACCGGAAAATATGCCGTCATCACCGGCAGTACCCAAGGGCTTGGCGAAGCTACCGCACGCCTCTTTGCCGAGCGGGGAGCAGCCGGGCTCATTGTGACAGGCCGCAATGCTGAGCGTGGATGCAGCGTCGCCGAGGAACTGACGAACCAAGGATGTGAGAGCCATTTTGTCCAGGCAGATTTGAGCGAAATCGAGTCCTGCCATCGCATCATTGCCGCCGCCGAAGTCAATTTCGGCACCTTGCACATCCTGGTAAACGCCGCTGCCACCACAGAACGGGGAACAATTTGGGACACATCGGTTGAGCTATGGGACCGTATAATGAACATTAATGCGCGTGCCCCTTTTTTCTTGATTCAGGAAGCGTGTAAAATCATGCAACGGGATGGTATTGAAGGTGCTATTGTCAACATCGGCAGTATCTCCGCTCACGGTGGCGTACCTATGCTATCACCCTACGCCATCTCCAAGGGGGCATTGGCCGTCCTGACCAAAAATGTCGCCTATTCTCTCATGCGCCACCGCATTCGAGTCAACACCCTTAACTTAGGCTGGATGGACACGCCCTCCGAAGATGCTGTCCAACGGCGACACCATAGTAATGGGCAGGATTGGCTAGAAGAGGTTGAGGCGGCACAGCCCTTTGGCCGGTTGCTGAAAACCGACGAAGTCGCTAGAGCCATCGCATTTCTGGCCTCGGATGAGTCTGGTATGACAACCGGCTCTGTAATCGACTTTGACCAGTCGGTTATCGGCGCCGGACCCCAGCCCATACCGCCTCCCATGGAAGCGTGGGAAAAAGTCAAAGGGGTATCCTACGAATGACCGATCGAATTCGAGTTGGCGTGACTGGCACCTGAAGCAGATGCGGGCGTCATATTAACTATCCCAATACCCTATTACACTGTCAAATTATGAGGTGTAGCTGAATTCGCAAGTCGCTTTGGATCCCGCACAGCGGGGAATTCAGAACCGAACTTTTGCACGCCTGCCCTCGCGTAGCGGGGTTCGGCTACATATCAACACCTATTTTACGCTGTACTATAAACTGACAGAATGAAAAACCAGTACAATGTTATCGTCATTGGAAGCGGCCCTGGCGGCGAAGGCGCGGCGATGAAGGCCACTAAGGAAGGGCAAAAGGTCGCGGTTATTGATGATAAACCCGATGTTGGCGGAAACTGTACGCACCGAGCGACAATTCCCAGCAAGGCATTGCGACACACCATCCAGCAGCTTGGAGAAACCAACAGACGTCGGGAGGTTCACTATCAGGAACTGCTAAAATCAGCGCAATCCGTCATTCGCCAGCAGGTCAATCTGCGTCAAGGGTTTTATGACCGAAATCTTGTTGATGTCATTCATGGTCGGGCTGTATTTGTTGATGGACATACGGTTGAAGTCACGACGACCAGCGGAAAAGAGCGATACACTGCCGATGCCTTTGTCATCGTAACCGGCGCCAGACCCTACCGCCCGTCCGACCTTGATTTTTCGCATCCGCGGATTGTCGATAGCGACTCCGTTTTAAATCTGAAAGTGCATCCGAGATCGATTACCATTTACGGTGCAGGGGTCGTCGGCTGCGAGTACGCCTCGATTTTTCGCGGTCTGGGTATCAAAGTCAATCTGATTAATACTCGTCATCAACTGTTATCTTTTCTTGATGATGAAATTATAGATGCTTTGAGTTATCATCTGCGTGAGCAGGGAATCTTAATCCGGCATAATGAGGAATATGAAAAGGTCGAAGCAACAAATGACTCGGTTCGCACCTACCTAAAATCCAATAAACAGATTCGTAGCGAGATTCTGTTATGGGCGCAGGGAAGAACTGGAAATTCGGAGAATATGGGGCTGGAGTCGATTGGCATCCAAACCGACTCCCGTGGCTACATTCTCATCAACGAAAACTACCAGACGACGCAAGAACACATCTATGCTGCCGGTGATGTGGTGGGTTATCCTAGCCTCGCGAGTGCTGCCTATGATCAGGGACGTTTTGCAGCGACCCATCTCATCTTTGGCGAATGCGAATATCACCTCGTCGAACATATTCCAACCGGCATTTATACCATACCTGAGATTAGCTCAGTTGGTCTCACGGAGCGTGAACTTACAGCGCAAAAAGTACCCTATGAAGTCGGGCATTCTTTCTTTCGGCATTTGGCGCGGGCACAGATTACCGGGCAAACAACTGGCATGTTGAAAATCCTTTTCCATCGCGAAACGCTGGAAATCCTTGGCATCCATTGCTTTGGGGCGCAAGCATCGGAAATCGTGCACATCGGTCAGGCAATTATGTCGCAAAAAGGCAACGCCAATACCCTGATGTATTTCATCAATACGACGTTCAATTATCCCACTATGGCTGAAGCCTACCGTGTTGCGGCACTCAATGGCCTAAACCGTATCCGGTAGAGAGAGGGAAATCGATGAAAAAAGGGGATATGCCATGCTTAAAAAGGCATCTCGCAAGAAACTCAAGAAAAACGAATCATCACCGCTTCAGATGTATCTCCTACTACGAACATCGTCAGGAAAATTTATCAACTGGACACAAGCAGGAGTACAAGAAATTGATACGGAGAAAAAGTTCAAAGGGCTTGATGAAATTGACTTGATGGAGATGATTTACGACTTGAAAAAGGCAAACTTGGATGAGGATAAAAACTACCTTGAAGCGGTACGACGTGAACTTGCGAGGCGAGAAGCGATGAGTGAGTGAGAAGGCCTCCTACTGCCAATCAATCTTTACCGCTTCGGTACCGTCTGTTGATTCCTTGTGCCGTCCGCCATGAAACCTCTTTTTTTCATCGTGGAAAACCACCTTTACCCGTTCGACGGTCTCAACATCTTCCAAATCCCACTCATCAAATCCCGGAGTCACGACTCTCAAATTCGGGTCAAATGCTAAAAGCTTTTCAATCAGGTCTTTGACTCTCATCGGCTCACCTCCTGAAGATGCGCTTCCACCACGACCGTGCGCGCATGTCCTCAATCATCTGTCTCGAGTCGTCGAGTTGCTCGGTCAATGCGGCTATGTTCTTTTGGGACATGGCGACGACTTGGGTGAG
>JADFGN010000309.1 GCA_022567695.1 Candidatus Poribacteria bacterium
CCACTACTGCTTTAGTCAAACGCTCGCTCAATGGTTCGGTACCAGACATATTCGTCAGGATTTCTGAGAGTGCCTTCGCTTTGAGGAGGGAACGCTTTTCTGCGATCACAGCCCCAATAATATGCGTGATGGCTTCTAACAGTGCTTGATCTTCTGGGGTAAAAGCATTGGGTTTTGTGCTTTCAACAAGCAGGGAACCTTCAATCTTGCCTTCGATAGGAATCGGCACGGCGCAGTTTGATTTGACCTCTTTAAAATTTCGGCGATAATGCCCTGCTATCTTCACATCTGGATTTAGTACAGATTTACCCGTCATCACAACCCAGCCGACGGCACTCTTACCATCTACATCATTAGGCTTTAGCTCGGTTCGTTTCTTGGTCCGACGTTCTCCTTTTATTGCTCTATAAACCAATTTCTTAATGTGAGGATCCAAAAGCAGGATTGCGCCATGGTCAGCACGAACACTCCTGAGCGCAATTTCGAGCATTCTATTGAGAATCACATCAAGCCCACCGAGCATACCAATTGCCCTACTTATGTCCATCATCGTTTTGAGTTGGGTTTTTAACCGGTCTTCGGGTTGAGTCATTGTTAATTATTCCATGCTGAGGTTACGCGACCACTTAAATAGGCGCATATGACATACCAAATGAAATTTTCTGTCAACAAAAAAGTCAGATAAAAAATGAGAGCAAAGATGTCAATTTTACCCCCATTTGTGTAGCTGGAGGTTCAAATGGGTAAGGGCTTAGAACAGAACCATTCAGACCAATGGTCATTCATCTAATTCGTCTCCAAACCAAAGTTCGATTTCGCGGTCAGCCTCTTCTGTGCTACTCGAAGCGTGTATTAAATTATAGATAGCCCTTCTTTCCTTATTTGCTAGATCGGGTGAATCGTCAGAATAATCTCCTCTGATCGTACCTTTATCTGCTACTGCTGGAATTGTTGCGCCACATATTTCTCGGACTTTTTCTATGGCGCAGGGTCCTTCTAAAGCAGCAACAACGACTGGCACAGGTCCCTGTACCCTCATCATCCTTTGGAAATCTTTGCCTGCGGTTAAATAATCTATTAACCACTCTTTGATCAACTTTCCAATGCTAAGGCTATCGGTTGTTCCCATTTCTGCTAAAGCATCTAACCCCTTGTTGCTATAATAGTCCAACGTTTTCTCTCCGACAGATCGAAGCCAGTCTTCGTCACTTGGATAGTGAGCTACAATAAGTTCTCGTGATGGTTGTACCATTTTCATTGAGCGAACTATAAACCCGGCTTCCTCAAATCTCGACAATATTTCTCCTACTCGGAGGTCGTGAACGGCATCGGGTTTAATTATTATAAGCGTTTTTGCCATTATGTATAGTTTTCTCCGTTGGAATAACAAAGATAAATCGCACACATGATATACAGCGAAACCTGTCAGGAAGATCCTGTCAGAGTCGAGTTAGTATACCAAGATTTCCTCTCAAAAGCAACAGCAAATCCACAACCACAACAAGGCAATCGCATATAAAACCCGTAGAATTTGGTGCACCTGGCACACCTACAAACTCGAAGCAATTCCTATGGCGATTCTTCTGACGGTCTACCTGATGCTTGCCTGCACTCCCGAAACGGACTTGAACGTTTGTGGTGTGAGTTTTGGGAAAAGTCCGCCGTGGCTAACGCTACTCCTACGTTGCTCTGGTTAATTTTGCTGTAAGATCGGTATCAATCGCGAATTTTCTGGCTCTAATTCTATTTCAGAATTGAGAAGTTCTAATGTCATTCTGAGCCAAAGGCGAAGAATCTAGATCTTTCGCTTTGCTCAGGCCTGTCCTTGAGCGTAGCGAAGGAATGACATTTCAAATAATAGTACAATTCTCACCAGGCGTACCAATCTTGAATCCTGCATCTTGCATCTCTGAATTATGTACTTATCCTCCTTTCCACTGCGAATGCATCGTAAACTCATATTCGCTCTTTCCCGTTTATCTGCAAGTCAACAGGCAGTATTCCAAGATTTAGCTTGTGGAGATAGGCTTTGCAAACAGACTTTCAACGCTTCCTTTGGTCCCATGCGCTGCGTGGGAATGTTATTTTCGTAATTCTCTTTCTGATTTTACCCTTCCTTAATGCCCATGCTGAACCTGTCCGCAAAGATGTTGCATTGACGCAGCACTATTCAGACCACCGATCCGACGAATCAGATGTGGAAACTGAAACTGACGAGGAAAACCGGGATTGGCATACCGAACCACCTGAAAAACAGGATGCGTGGAAGGCGGCTATATTCAAGGCCAGACGAGCGAAAACAGAACCTTCGTCCTCGACATCGCCCCGGCAGGAAATGCTGACGCCGTACCTTGAAACGTTGCGTCGGTGGAAAAATCCTCCGGAGTTTCTGGACCTGTCCGACCTTTACGAATGGGAACCGGCAAAGCCAGAAGAAGAGAAGAAGAAAGGTTTCGACCTCCCCCTCCGTTCTAACCTTCAGATTACTGGACACAAGTCGGTCGAGGTTCAACTCAACAAAACCATCTACTTCGGTCAGGGTGACGTCAACCGATTCGCCGGAAGCGGCTTTCAAGGCGGTTACGGCTCTGGACTCGATCTTGGGTTGACCTCTTCGTACAGTTACGGTAGCTCCAGCAGCTTCGGTGGTGGCTATGGAGGCGGATTTGGCGGTGGATATGGGAGTGGATTCGGTGGCGGGTTCAGTACATCAAGCTTTGGCGGTGTGCCTCGTGCTTCAGGGCTGAATATCCGGCAGACCCTTCAGGTTGGTTTGCATGGGCGAGTTGGCGAGCGTACCCACGTTGCCATCGATTATAGCGATTCCGGTGGTAGTTCGTTCAGTAGCGGTTATGGCAGCTACGGTGGATACGGTGGAGGCGTTGGTGGGGCGAAGGAGCAAAAGATCCGCGTTTGGTACGAAGGCACAGCGGATAGCATTCTCAAAGAGATCTCTTTCGGCGACATCACGTTGGACCTGCCCAACACCCGCTTTCTCAATGTCACCCGAAACCTGTTCGGACTTCAAGCAAAAGCGGAATTAGGTGGCATCCAGGTGACCGCCTTCGGCTCTCGAAGCAAGGGGATTTCTGATACCCGTCGTTTCCGCGGTGAATCGAGACGGGCAGGTTTTGGTCGAGGGGTTCAGATCGTCGATGCAAACTACGTCAAGGAACGATTCTATTTTATCCAGCTTGATGAAGATGGTCTTCTCCACGATTCTTACCTCCCCATCAAACAGGGGAGCGAGGAAATTTACATCGATGACGGTGTTGCAGGCAACAATCAAGGTGGACAGCGCACAAGTCAAGGGTACTTCAATCTCCAATTTCCCAGTCAGGATTACAATATCGATTACAAGACCGGAGAAATTGAGTTCTTAACGCGGATTTCCGCGAGCTATAAAATCGTTGTCGCTTATAAATACCTCGGAAATGACGGCGGAGAGGTGGGCAATCCCGGGAACGTTTTTGAAGATGAAAATGGCGATGGGACTATCGATGAAGAAGGGGAGGAACTCGGTTACGTTGTGATCAAAGACAAAGCATTTCGAGGCACGGAAGCCCGGCGCGTATACCATCTCGGCAATCGAAATATCAACCCTAGAGATTACCAAATTATTATCTTCAGGCAAGGGGGCAGCGAGGCGTTTGATACGGAAAACGGTGCCGTGCCTTATATCCAGATCTTCGGGCTGGATGAGAATGGTGATGGGCTCGTCGATCCGGAGCTCATAGACTTTGATCGGGGGCTATTGATTTTTCCACGATTACGGCCGTTCGTCATTGACGATCCACAAAGCCCTTATTTCAAGTACCGCGATCAGCTAAATAACGAAGCAATTTATCTTGAAAACCCGCGCACAACCGATCAGATCTATACCATCATTGCAGATTACGCTTATCGATCCGAGACCTATAACGTCGGGTTATTCGTCATTCCGGGTAGCGAGACAGTGCGATTGAATGGGCGAAAGCTGCAACGTGATGTTGATTACATGATGATTTACGAAGTCGGAAGCCTTACCTTCTTCACCGAACTGGATGAGTTTGACGAAATCGAAGTTGATTTTGAGCGCACGCCTTTCGGGGGTGCTTTGCAGCAAACCGTCACGGGGATCTTTTTTGAATATCGCTACGTTCCTAAACAGAAAACGCCCGAAGAGCAGGAGAAAGCGGGTCGGTTTGATCGCCTTAGCGGCAGGACAGATTCTTTCCGATCAGGCAATCGTTCCAGCAGAGGAAGTTCCTTTGGGGGTGGGTTCGGGGGAGGATATGGTGGCGGATTTGGTGGAGGCGGTTATTCGAGTTTGGGAGGTCGGTCCAGGTCTGGGCTTTATAGTGGCACGAGCAGTTCCTTCACGCCCACTTATCAGAAAGGATTCAGCGTAACCACAGGTTATATCCTCAATACCGGAAAAGCCCAAGGCAGTCGTATTCCCGATGTAAACAGCGCCCCTAGCCGATTGCAGGCGTTCAACATCAACACCACGTTTGGACATAACTTCAACCTCGCGTGGCTCGTCAATCCGTTGCCATTTATCTCGGTGCAACAATTTCCATTGTCAATTGATTTCAGCGGTGAGGCGGCATTCTCCCACAACAACCCGAACAGTGTTGGGGTTGCCCTGATCGATAGCATGGAAGGGGCGCGAGAAACTTCAAGCATTCCCACCTTCAAATACAACTGGCGTGTTGCCAGCCTTCCCGATGTAGACGGCATAACAGTTGAAAATCGCACGCTCTTTGAGGTGCTACCCAAGGATAAGGACGACTCCAAAGCCGTCGGAAATTACATGCGGAACCGTGAAGTTCCCGCATCGGTGATCAACCCGCTGGCGCGGTCAACCGAACAACGCCTCGTCATGGAAGTCGGCTACGATTTTAAGGACGTGATCGAAGAATGGGGTGGGTTTTCTTACGGAATCTCCGCTTCAGGCGCAGATTTTTCTGAACGAGAGTTATTGGAAATTTGGCTTCGTGTTCGTGGCGACGATGATGTTACGTTGTACATCGATCTTGGTATTATCAGTGAGGACACAGATCTCGATAATCGTCTTGACAGTGAAGACCTGCCGTTGGATTTAGAGGATATTAACGGAGACGGCAATATTGATACCTTAGACCTCGACTTAGAAAATCTTGGGCCATCGCAAAAATATAGTGCGAATGGATCTCTGGACACTGGGGAGGACGTGGGGTGGAATTACGATGGCACCCTTCAACCCATCCGGTTGGGTGCTGACAACACAAATTTGGATACGGAAGATCTCAACGGTGACGGTGTTCTGGACACAATTAACGCTTATCTTGAGATTACCATACCGTTGAACAACATTCCCGAAGAATGGGTCAAACGCCGAAACAAAAGCGGTTGGATGTTTCTAAGTATCCCCCTCCGTGAGGCTGTGGCTCAAGGAGACCGTATACCGAACCTTGGTTTCATTCAACACCTCCGTTTCTGGCTGATGAAGAATCGACCCGGCACTGTGCAAGGTCAATTTGAATGGGCATCGATCGAGATTGTCGGCAATCAATGGGAGCGAGGTATCGTCACGAAAAACGGCATCTCTGTTACCGATACCGCCGAGAAATTTACGGTTGCAACAAAAGATAACTTTAACTTTGAGGACTATCAAAATGCTTATGACCAGATCAAGGATGACAAAGCCTTTAAGAAACTCCACCCTTTCACAGAGACAACATTCGGATTCCAAGGACAGCAACAACGCGAGCAAACACTAACATTTAATTACTCCTTAATGCCCGAATCGTTCGGTGTTACCTCAAGGCGGCTGCGCGGCATCCGACAAGGGGAGGGTCAGGATTTCTCAAAGCATGATAAAATCCGGTTGTGGATTTATGGGGACAAAAGCCATTCAACATTCGTGATGCAATTAGCACCGAGCATTCGCACCAGTTTCCGTACCTCTTTCAACTCGTTAGATCCATTTGGCGATCCACGCTCACAGCAGCAGGGGCAGGATGAGGTCAATGTTTTCGAGAATCTGAAGGATTTTTATGAATACACGCGAGAGATAGACTTTGAAGGCTGGGAGTTAATTGAGATTGACTTACAGGACCTAAAGCGGAATGAATATCCAGACGTTGACGCCGTATCCACGCAATCGTCAGGCGGTACAACAAATCCAGGATCGACGACTCAGCAACAAACCGATTCGGATGGACCTGACAGTCATCCGGATGGATTCGTTGTTCGCGGCACAAACAGTTCTCAACTCTCGATCAAGAATATTGGCGGCATTCTGCTCGGCATTCGCAATGATACCGATCGAGACATTGGCGGCGAAGTGTGGGTCAACGAGATTCACCTCAGCGATCCATTGGTGCGCTCCGGTTGGGCGAGGCGAGGAAATCTATCGGTTTCACTTGGACGTTTGCTGAGAGTGCGCGGAGGGTTCGCACGTCAAGACAAGGACTTTGAAAACTCTGCCGGCGCAACAGGACGCCAGCGGAGACAAGATTTAGGGTATAGCACAACAAGCAATGATTTTAATATTAACGCCGAATTTACCCTTTTTCCTTGGCTTCCAATCAGCTATTCAATCCGAGAACAGGAGTCAGAAACGGAGAGCCGACGTGGGAGTTTTTCCTCTTTTCAGAGTGGAAAGAGTAAAACTCGAAATCGGGACTTATCTGTGCAGTTCAATCTCCGCCCACTCCCGTCTCTGGGATTTGCGTATAATCGCCAGAACTTCTGGAATGAACGCCAAGGTACACAGATTAGCGATCTGTATACCTCTAACTTCCGCTACGCTCTCGGGTCAAGGCTCAGCCTTGATCTGCAATATCGACATGAAGATGTCGAAGCCGATCCATCGACTGCGACAGACACAACATCAAGCGGGAGTTTCTCCAGCTACGGTTACGGCTACGGTCGCAACCGCGATGAAAAGGTTGACAGCGGATCGATTTCGATCAACATCAGCCCGTTTAAAAGTTTCAGCCTAAATCCGACGTATGATATTCGACGAGAACTTGAACGGCGTAATGATACCCAATCAAATGTCGGCGGTTTTTCGCAATTCGGGCAGATCGGCACGGGGTTATCAACGCAGGACACAACTTCAACAGCAACAACTGAGCCAGAGTCGAAAGGGGAATTTACCATTGCTTCTCGCGAGCATCGCTTTTCTCTGAGACCACGCCTCAGTCGTGATTTTCTTGGGATGCGTCCGACGATTGACAACCGCATCAGCTTACGTGAAAACTGGTTCCGCGATCAGAAGGATGCCTCGATCAATGCGAATATCCAATTTGGATTGGGTATACGTCCGAAGGCATGGTTTGGGTGGCTCTTCAAGGAAAAAGAGAAAATTGGGGAAATGGCGAAACAAGGAAATCAAAGTGGGACTGCGGGGGAGTTTGACGCTTTTGAGGAAGAATTACAGATGGAGGAAAAACGCCAGCGCGAGCTTGAACGGCTCGAAAGAATGGGCATCGATGAAGAGCGCATCCGAGAATTCGAGGATGAGCAAGGGGATTGGATCAGTCGAGATCGTGCGGAACTTGAACGTAAAATGAGAGAAAGGCAAGGCAAAAAGGGGAAAGAACAAGCGGGGTTGATTCAACGAAGTATCGAAAGCCTTTCGTTAAACGGGACTTTGAATTTTAACACGCAAGATTCGCTCCGTCGTCTGGAGCCGGGCATGTCAATTCTGGACATCCTGAAGTTGCCAGATGAAGCGGAAGAACGTACACAATCTCGCCAAGGGGTACGCTATAGCTTTCGCTCCTCCATTGATCCGTGGACGTGGGCATCATTCGGGACGAACATCTCATTTAACAACAACTTCACGAAATCCTTAAGTACCGCTTCTCGGTCTCAGTCGAAAAGCTACGAAGCGAATATGAAGATGTTTAATTCAAAGAACACCGCCAGTTTTCAATTGCGTTACGGGTTTACACAACGCAATCAGAGGAACCTAAACACGTTGATTGGCGAAAGTTCTTCCCATGATCCTTCGATTAGCTGGAGTCAAACATGGGGAAAAACGACGAAAACTGACCTCGGCGTGCGGATCAGCTTACGTGACCAGGAGCGGAGTGGTATTGATAGCTCGTCGTTTATCATCACCCCGAATTTCCGAATCGATTATCGTCTTCATGCGGAAGGCGGACTCAAGATTCCGGTATTTGGAAAAAAATTCGCGCTTGAACACGACTTAAATATCACAAATACTTTCTCGACTGTTATCCGCCGTGAAAAATTTGGAGCGAATCGGGAGGAGAGGTCTGAGCGGTATGAAACCACGTTGCGCACCGCCTATAATCTGAGCACTCGCTTGAACCTAAATCTGAATTTCGGAATGAGTTACAACAATGACCATGTCGAGGAAGGACGTGACTTTCTCTCGATTACAAGCTCGTTGCGGGTGCGTGGAGAATTTCAGTAAATAAAATTAAAACCTTGCGAAGGTTGTCAACCTTCGCAAGGTTGGAGTGTCTTGGTCCGGGGTACAACCCTTTTGTAATTCGCATCAAGGTCACTTTCTAGTAATAAAATTGCAGCAATTCGGCGTGCCATACCCGTCACCTCACGGGCTTCGCTAACGGTCAGTGAACGCCCTAAAACCTTCTCTTCACGATACGAAAGCCATTTCTTGATGACTTGATAGCCGCCGATGATGTAGTCCCACACGCGCTTGGGAACATTACGCCAGTAGGCAACACCATTGAGATAGACATCACAGGTCGTCTCACCGAATTCCGCACAGGTATATTCATTCTCAGCATAACCCCGTTCTTCGACCTTTCCTTTGCCCGGCATTGTTGGTTTTCCACTTCCACCATGTCCCCAACCAACGGTCAATGCTAACTCGCCCACGTCGGGATTGAGCCTGCCACCGCCTACACGGGAAATCACGCTGACTTGCTTCAATTCTGGTTGGATTGCGCCCGATGTAACGCCCGGCACATCCGTTTCGGTGTCAAGCAACGCGGCAATCTGTCTTCCCAATTCTGCCGATGTGAGTAGCGCGTCCTTGCTATCGGGCAGGGGAATTCGTGCCCAATCCTGCCTAATTCCGTCAGCATTTTCGGTGAGGTATGCAGGCGAATAGCCGATTGCCAGCGCGTGCATCCAGATAAGTCCTGCTGTTTCTGCGTCCTTATCCGGATTGGTGATGCCGAGCGTTGCAAGATACTCACGGGCGGG
>JADFGN010000310.1 GCA_022567695.1 Candidatus Poribacteria bacterium
CAGGCGCAACTGTTGCGTGTGATCGAAGATGGTTGTGTCAGCCCTATTGGTGGCACGACAGAAAAGCAGGTTGATGTTCGGGTTATCGCCGCAACCAACGCTGACCTGATGGCAAAGATGAAGGCAGGTAGCTTTCGCAAAGACCTTTATTTCCGGCTGGCTCAGTTCACCGTGAATGTGCCATCGTTGCACGAGCGGAGGGAAGATATTCCTTTATTGATCAAGCACTTTATCAAAATGTTTGCCCAACAGATGCGAATTGATACCCCAACGATAAGTGCCGAATCTCTTGAGGCGCTGATGGCATACAGCTTTCCCGGTAATGTTCGCGAACTCAAGAACCTCATCGAGCGGGCGCTGATTGAAAGCGGCGAATCGGCTATCCAACCGGAACACTTGCACTTCGTTTGTATCCCAGTCTCCTCTGCAACGTCTGATTCAGAGGCGCCGGATGGCGATCTCTATGATCTCCCCCTCAAAGAGGCGCGTCATGCCTTCGAGAAGCGCTACCTGCTTCGTTCGCTCAAAGACTGGCTAGACAATATGACAGCAGTTGCCCGACGGATAGGCATGGATCGCTCAACCCTCTATGACCTGCTCAAGAAACACAAGATTGACAGGCGCAAGATTAATATTGACTCATGATGGGTTATCGTTTGGTATGGGTGAAATTCTCATCTGAGGCAAAATCGACATTACCACTTAGTCAGAGTGAACTGTAGGGAGTTCCCTACAGTTTGTAGGGAACTCCCTACACGCCTTTTAATCCTCCAAAACCCTGTAAAGTCGGGCATTAACCCGCATATTTTCCAGATATATGCCCGACTAAGTGTTGGGGATGCCCGACACTCTCCATTTTGGGATCCGCTTCACGACACGCTTTTCAAATGGCATACATCTTGCTTAAATCTTGGAGTGTAATTTGACTTTGTCATATTAAATTGCAATCTGTCGTCGTTTCGCCTCCGCTGCCTGTCTGCCTTCGGCATAGGCAGGGCAAGAGTCCCAGACCTTAAATGTGTCCGGTAGCAAACCCAAAGCGGGGGAGTCAAAAAGCGAAGGGAAGCTAACATGTTATATGACCTGTTCCGAAGCCGACTCTTCCAAGGCACAGTTGTCTTTTGTGTGCTCATCATCGCGGGTTTCTATTTCGGAAGCCGATACCTCTACCGAGATTTGCCAGGGGAACGCCCCGAAGACATCAAGGCATTCCTCCAGTCTTTGGAAAACGCGATGTCTCAAAACACCTCAGAGACAGCCGATTCGCACGAATGGAAATCACAACCCGTTGTCAGCGACGGTGAAACTTCCGAAAATTCCTCTGAGGTTCTGTCTGAGGACAACACCAACGCTGAGTTGCCTGGGTTTCTGGAAGACAGCGACACCGCTGACACCATAGATGAACCGACTGCAACAAGCGATTTCCCAGAAGTCCCCGAAGGATTTCCCGCTGGCCTCATACCGGTTTGGGTACAATTCCCCAATTATCAAAAGGGAGATATGTACGATCATGAGATGATGTACCGCGTTCTGATAAAGCTATGGAACCAAGGTGACAACAATTTTGTCAATGTTGTTTATGACTATAACTATAACAAAGTCTACCCCCTCTACGACGATGTGCTGTATGTTGAATGGGAAGAAAAAGTTATCGACAGTCCTGACGGTCCGATTGAATTAAAATACCCCGGTATCTACACGGGGACAGGTACACAGACCGGGGGAGATGCCCTTTTTACTCCCCAAGAATTAGTCACGGGGAGTTATTTAACGAAATACCCGAGTCTCAAATTTATTGAGTTTGCGACGGCAGGGTACGACCCCCAAACCTTTCTCACTGACAATGAAAGGTAACAGGCAGGACACCTCCGCCCGCAGAGAAGTTTTTGATGGTTAATTTCAAAATTCAACCCCTAACATTTCTTAACTAAAGAGGTAAATCATGAAGCTACAAAATAGAAGGCTACAAAATAGTATTCTAGTCATCGCCCTTACGTTGTTGTTGATGCTCACGGTAACTGTAAGTCTATACGCTTATGGTGCCACCACTGTTTGTCTACGGTGGTCACAGTGGAATACTGCAAGTGCCATCATCGGTAGTCCACTTCTACATAACGGTACCTACTACGTATATTGTATGGTGGATCAGCCCAAAACCAAGGCAGGTGCTTTTGGCAATAATATCGTTGTTGCCGCTGTTAACGATACCGATGTTTATTATACCACGGGGCTCGCACTTGCTTGGATAGGTGGTTACGATAGTTGGAACAACTATCAGGAGGATGATGACGACGATTCAAACTAAGTTTTACATGTAGAATCAACAGAGCCATCCGGTTTGATTTAGGTAAGCTTGTTTAGACACACATGTATAATAGCTTTTTAGATTAACGACTGGTGCGAGTTCATTTTTTGTAGGGACAGACCCCGTGTCTGTCCAAAACAGGCGGCCTCGTTTGTCTGCCCCCACTTGAGCGCGAATCAAGCGTTGATTTGGCCCAAGCGAGAATCAACGCTTGATTCACAATTACCAATTAGCCCCAGAACGATGATATGAGTGTACGGTAGTAAAACAGTAGGTATCGTCGCTGTGCGGTGCGGAGGCATTGCGAATGTGGATGTCTTCTGGACCGTTGTCCGCCGAGAAAATGAAAATTGTATTCTCCATTAATCCGAGCGCGTCGATTCGATCCATCAATCGACCAATGTGGTAATCCGCGTTGGTCACGGTAGCATAGTAGACCTGCATGGCCCCCTTATGCCTCGCGTTCATTTCATCAGAAGCGGGACCAAAATTCCGGTACAGTGCCATCATCTCTTCCGACGGATGGAGCACGGCGTGTGTATCGTTGAGCCATGCCTGGACAAAGAAGGGTTGATCTTTATGGTTTTCGATGAATGCAATCGATTCATCGACGATGAATTCCGACGACCGCCGACGAATTTCGCCCGCGTCAAGATCGCTGAATCCAAGCTGAGGCCCATTACCCACATTGATTTTACATTCGTCGATGCCATAAGCAAATGGCTCCGGAGCACCTTCGCCATGTCCGAGATGCCATTTGCCGAAGTGTCCCACTTTGTAACCCGTCTGTTGAATGAGCCGCGTCACGGTAGGAATCGATGGAGGGAGATAATTGGGCATTCCACGTCTCGCGTTATTTTCGTGCGTTGCGAGATGCCCGTGGAGGCCGAGTCTTGCAGGAAATTGTCCGGTCATTACGGCAGCACGAGACGGTGAACACACGCCGGAACAGACGTTGAATTGCGTGAACAATCGCCCCTGCGCTGCTAATCCATCCAGGTTCGGCGTTTTGGCATGTGGGTGCCCATAACAACCCAAGTCACCCCAGCCCCAATCGTCAGCGAAGACGAAAACGATGTTTGGCTGCATTTCTGTAACTCCCATTTTTTACTCCACTTTTGAAATAAACGAGAATGACGCGGAACATGAATCATTGCCATATTTCCGCAGTTACACATGAAACACGTACAAATCTCGATTTGCCATCGGCAACTGTATCCACGTTCCGCCCTGCCGATGGCTCTCAGCCACGGTGATACATGCCTCCGTGATGTGATGCGTGACTTCTATGTTGCCGAGTGATGGTCGTCCTGATTCATACGAGTCCACCAGGTCATCGAGGCAAGATACCACTGTGTCCACTGGCGATTCCTCCGGAAATAACTCACCTTCCCACTGCAACGGCCAGCCCTCTGTGGTATTCGTCTTTCGGAACGTCACCGCTGCGCCATCGCGCATTGATCGGACAGTGCCTTCTGTGCCGACCACCTCATACTCTCGTCCTCCAACTGGTACTGACCAGGCCTCGATGCCATTGGCAAACGCGATCTGAAACGTTGCCTGGGGGTCTACCTCAAGCCCGTTGCCCACGATCTTCAGATCGCGAGGCAGCAAATCCCCTCGCACCGCCGCGATCTGTGGATCGCCCAGCAAGTAGGAAACGGTATCCATCCAGTGAATGTGCACATGCATCAGGCTTGCAGCCCCATAAACAACTGCCGCTTGAGGCTCTCCGATGTCTCCCCGTTCGATCAGCTCCCGTATCATTTTGTACCGACGGCTGAACCGCCTTAGCACTCCGGTATTCAAAACGGTTCCATGCTTGCGACACGCCTCCAGAACCGCATCGGCCTTCCGTACGGAACAGGAGATTGCTTTTTCGACGAAAAGCATCGGCACACCGGCATTCGCGGCATGGACAGCTATATCGGCGTGCGAGTCGTCCCTAAAGTTTGGTGACGGTGCTCGATTGCCGGGTTTGGGCAAGCCGGTTGCGGTGGTACATACCCCCACAAGGTCCGGCTTCTCTTTTTCGATCATCTCTTGGTAATCTTCGTAGACTGCCTCTATGCCCCATTTCTCCCGGAACGCCGCCCGCCGTTCCGGAATCGTCTCTGCTCCCGCGACAACCTCCAGCCGTTGACTCGCCCGGGACGCCGACGCAATTGATTGATCAAGTGTGCTGCCCATCCGCCCTAACCCTACGATTGCCACTCGATAGGTTTTCATCATCCGCTCCCTTCACAGGAAATATCACTCTTGAAGTCGGTTTTCACGCTGCCTGCCGAATACTCGTCCGCGTCCCTTCAACGTCAAAGCAGTCAAATTGATTATCCCGCATGATGCGCGTTGCAATCCACATGGCATCCTTTTCGGTCATGTACCCATCGGCGACCTCTGCCTCAAGTGCACGTCGAATCTCGTTACGTGCTTGAATCGCATACGCCATCGAGCTTGTAGGCCAACCCGTATCCCCACCGAACGCAAATATCTTGTTGATCGGGACGGCGTGGATAAAGCGGCGCAGGAAGTCACGGGAACTGTACGGATCAATGCTCCATGCCCAGCACAGATCGACCCAAATGTTGCGATAGTGTTTCGCCAATGCGACAAGTTCGTCGTTGTAAGGATAAGCGATGTGCATCAGGACAAACTTCGCATCCAGATAACGCGCGAACAGATCGCACATATTCCCGGCAGGAATCCGACTCACCGGCATCCGGTTGTTGCCAGCGTAGTAGCCGGTGTGGATTTTGAACGGTAGATTGTGCTCGATTGATAACTCAAGCCCTCGCGCCCAGCACCAATCGCCGAGGCAAAGATGGGTTTCGACGCTTATCTCTTCCGCTGGCTTTTTCAACACCGCATCGAGTGCGGCTGATGCTTCCCCATTGCTTCGTTCAATCCAGTTGAGAGTTCGGCTATAAGCGTGCTGCGATTTCACAGCAATCGCACACGGGGCGTATTTCGCGAAGATCGCTGCCATCCCCTGTTTGAGTGTCGCAAGGTCTATCACTTCGATACCCGTTTCAGCGTGAATCTGCTTCCCATCAATCTGTCCATTGCAGAATCCTGCCCAAGACAGATCATAAAGGAAGAAGTCTAAGCCGGAGCTATCCGGCAAGCAGGGCCAGCAGAAATCGTCTGTCTGAACATGATCGAGATTCGCAACGTCGTGCAACAGGCGATAGCGTTCACCCGGACGACGCAACTCTTTGATCTTTGCTTGCGCCGAAGCAAGGCCTTCGCCTGTGAGTTCATCAAGTCCATAGACATGCTTCCCAATCAAGCCCACCGCTTCGCCATATCCGGTGAACTGCGTTGCCTTCCACGCTTCTTGAATGCCGCCGAAACGCCCTGCGATATCCGCGTCGGAAGCGTCCATTAGACGTTTCATCGCTTCCGGTGATGCGCCGGCGGTCTGCAGATCGGCGGGGACATAATTTCCAAACAGATCTTGAAGGATGTCTGGACCGTTTTCCAGCCAATCGGGTTCTTTGCGTAGATGTTCGTGGGTATCAACTAAAGGGGTTGCTTGAATGTGATGTGTAAGATCAGTCGCCATAATAGAATTCCTTTCAAAGGTTAAGCCGTGGTGAATTGACAACAAAAGTTTCGCACTTCGATAACGGACTGGTTGATTTCACAGTGGCAGTGCAATTGCCTGACTTGATGCCATGCTTCGGGAAACAGCCTCGGTAAATTCCATATATTTTACGCCGGTTTCAAAATCGGTATGGGTGATAACCTCCTTCCCGCGAATGGCATTGACGAATTCCTCCTCAACCCGCCATCCGCTCTCTTCTTCGGAAGGAATGGAAATCTCAGTGAGTTCCGAATCCCCCTTCTGTCCACCGTAGAGTTTGTTACCCGAAAAGCGCAGTGTGCCAGTGCTACCAAACAACCAACCTTCGGCCGCGCCGGTCAAGGCAGCAACACTGGAAATCTGAATGTGTGCCTGTGCGCCGCATGCCATGTCTGCAATCACGTCAATGTGTTCAGGAATCCGCAAAGCACGCATGACACCGTTGGCGTCCTTCCGCATCCTAACGAAAGTCTTGCCCATTGCCATCACCTGCGTTGCCTCGCCGACCCAGCGTATTAGTGCTTCGTACCAGATTCCCATACTCATTATGTTTAAACCGCTCAAGTCGAAGTCCTCTCGCCAGTGCAGCGGGGCGTCAGGGTCGAGAAAATCTCCACCTGCGCGTATTTCGATTGCCAGCACGTCACCGAGATACCCTTCGGCAATCAGCCGTTTTAACGTGTTATCCACACGCAGCGTCATTGGCGAGGGAACGATTTGTGCGATTAAATGCGGCTTTGTCCGGGCGGCATCGCGCATCGTATGGGCTTCCTGCGCATTCATTGCCATCCGAGCTTCGCACATGACGTGTTTATCCGCTGCTAAAGCCGCGAGCGTTGCACGACAGTGCATATATGGCCATGTCCCGATGACGATTGCATCAGTATCCGGATCGGCGATCGCCGCCTGCCAATCTGCGTAGGTTTTCGGGATGCTGAATTGTTGGGCCACACGCCCGGAAGATTCAAGGCTACGATTGCACACCCCCACAATCTCAACCCCATCAATCGCTTGTAATCCCGGGATATGCTTCGATGTTGTGTTTCTACCTGCTCCAATTACACCGACACGAATTGTTTCGTTGCTCATGTATGTGCTCCTCACGATAGGTTCAAAAATAGGTATCCGCTTATTGCGTAAAACGTCGAGGAAAAGAGATAGTTTGTCTGACTTTGATCGCCGTTCCATTTTATACCGAATCACAATGTGAGTCAACGGTTTTTTGCGTTTTTGATCTGGGTCGTCCTAGAAATCCGTCTTTTTTCGCATAAAAATAAAAAAGCCTATTACCACAGCTGTGATAATAGGCAATTTCCTACAGAACATAAATTCAATGCAATCTACCGTTGAGATTTGAGTGTGCCCCACGTTGTGCTTAACTTCCCTCGCGGAAAAACTGCGAGGCGTGTCAGCCCGGCTTTAACCTCGTCCGCAGTCAGGGCACGATTATAGATACGCACGTCATCAATTACGCCTTTGAAAAGTCCGGTTCCCGCGTATCTGTCCTGATCATTTCCACCGATAGCGAGTTGCCGTCCCGCCTTGAAGCTTTTGACGCCTTTGGCGGGAAGTGCCGCCTTTTTATCCCCATCTACATAGATAAGGAGTTCCGCAGCTTTTTGCGTCCATGTCGCCGCTACATGATGCCACTGACCTGATTTTATGGAAACATTACTGTCTAATGTATTCCATAATGCGCCGCCCGGATTTGTCCAAATTTGCGCTCTGGGTTTCCCGCCCGACAGGGAAAGAATCATCGTGCCGTGTAGGGTCGCCAAATTTGCAGATTGCGCGGTATCATTCGTTTTAAACCACAGTTCCCATGTTGTCTCTTCCCCAATGCTGACTTCTTCGGTCGCGGGCATGACAGCGACATAGCTTGAGCCATCAAATTCGAGGGCTTTTTTGAAAAATCCATCAACCCATTTGGGGCCCTCGAGTTTGCCGTTATTTTTTCCAAATGCTGAAAGGTCCTTGGCAGTCTTGCCGTTACCTTCGTCAAAAGGAAAATACAACGCTAAGGTGTCATCCTCTTTGGCTTGTGCTATCGCTGCAATTCCCATCGCGAGCAAGAACACAAGGATAGATAACATTCTGCCTTTCATCTTTGCCTCCTTTTTCCAACCTTCACAAAATAGGTCATTGAGTTTTGAGGTTTCCCCACGAAGTGGCAAGTTTTCCTAAAGGGTCAACAGGCTTTATGCCTAGCATCCGCTCGACGCCTTTATCCTTGAGGTCTTTGAT
Source organism: Candidatus Poribacteria bacterium (assembly GCA_022567695.1). Taxonomy (GTDB): domain Bacteria; phylum Poribacteria; class WGA-4E; order WGA-4E; family PCPOR2b; genus JADFGN01. Next base: position 8,136 of record JADFGN010000310.1, read on the forward strand.
CTCCGCCTCAGTCACAGCAATACTCAAAATTGCAACTTCGGCGAGCATGCCATCAAGAAGTTCAGATGTGTTAGCTTGCCACCCCGCAATATGGACTTCGGATGTGTCCCGGGGTGGTGGCCCCCCAACGTTGGCACTACCAATTTTTGCGCCATCTTCATAGATGGTGATTGTATTCTTTCCATCGTAAACAGCCGTCATATACAACCAAACGCCTTTTTTGACAGCACCCTGTTGCCACGCACCTTTCCACGCATTATCCTTCCGAAAGTAACTTTCCCATCCGGTACCGGTACTGCTTGTCCTGAAGGCGTAATTTGTTCCCGCGCCGGTCCTTTTGCCGAGAATATGCCCGTAACCCACCTCGGATTTATTCACAAATATCCAAGAGGTAATTGTCCACTCTTTGGGCGCAAACAAACTGTCGGAGTCAGGAATCACGACGCGGTCGGTAGAACCGTTAAATTCCAGGGCTGAGCCAGACGGACCTTTTGCCCATTTAGCACCCTGAATTTCCCCATCATTACCATTCCCCGAACTGTCTTTGACCTCCTTGCCTTTCCCCTCGTTAAGGAGCCAAACACCCATTGCGGTTTTCGGGTCGATCTTAGCATCGCTTTGCGCGGCGAATATCAGATTGCTGAAAATTAAGCCGACGCAGATGAACACGAATCTGACGATAACGGTTTTCATTTTCGTACTCCTTTGTAACAGGATTTTATTCTATACAAACGACATTTATGAATTTTAGCATAAGTTCATATTAAAGGCAAACGAAAAACCGACGGGTTACCGAGGAATCTTGACAATCGCCTGCGGTTTCTATGCGCTAAAGATTATTTATTGGTATCATACCCGAGCAAAAAAGGCGGCTGCACTGACCAAGTGGCGGATGCACATGAACAAATGGGGCAGTATCATCTGCCTCTTCTGTCCCGTGTCGTTGTTACCCGGAGCGGAAACGTGGATGATTCGCCCCAATCTCGTCCTGTTTGTT
>JADFGN010000311.1 GCA_022567695.1 Candidatus Poribacteria bacterium
CTATGGCCAGGGCTGGTGGAAAATCCCAGAACCATCTTCTACCATTCACACATTCTGTTAATTCAGTGAGGATGAGAGCAGGAAATGTTATTAGTTTTCAATTGAATGAGAGAAAAGATTTGAATTTGGACAGGCTAGTAGATGAGGTATGTTTAGAACGGGGGTACGATTTTGATGGGCTCTTCTAGGAACATTTATATAGAGTCTTTTGTATATACATACTACAATAGGAGGAAAATCAAATGGAAACAAACATCGCAACTGTCACCGCCAAAGGCCAGATCACTATTCCCAAGGCAATTCGTCAAGCGTTAGGGATCCAGCAAAAAGATCGATTTCTTTTCGTCGTGGAAGGTGAACAGATGGTCGTCAAGCCCCTGCGCCATCGCCCTTTGGGCGAACTGGCGCACTGCCAGCCACTAAACCGTATCCCGGCCATGAGGCAATCCGCGAAACCATCCAGCGGGAACTCGGAGAACGTATGAAGCGAGGTGAAGAATGAGACGGATTTACATAGACGCTAACGTGATTCTCCGCTTCCTGGCAGGTGACCCGCCGGAGGATGTAACCCTCGTCAATTATCGGCCTACTTGTATGTGATGAGAATCCATGAATACGAAATGGAGGTGCCTTTTGAATACGCGAACCCCGTCAAATCTTCATCAGATTCTTATCATGCCACCCGATATGCGGAGTGAGCAGGACAATGAACGGGCGACAGTCCTGAGCCGACAGTGGTTGTCTGAAAAAGAGGAGGTGCCGAAAGGGGAAGAAGACCGTAGGTCAATCGACGATCCACGACTCAGGTACTTGTACATCACACTCAGACCATACCCAAAACTCAGACATCTGCAGGCCATCGCAAGGAGCCGATGCAGGAATGCAGATGAGATGGAGGTTGTTAATGACTTTATTGAAAGTCGCTTGGAAAAGGATGTTGCATTGTACAACCATCAAAAGGCCGCGAACTTCGGCGCAGACAATCAGCGTTTTTGGGGGTATATACAATCTCGACTCCGCTATTCCTGCTCAACATGGAACAAAGACCAAGCGAAGCGTGAAGGTAAAGAAATCCTAACTGACCCAGCCGACTTCTCAACTCCGATTTAGTTGCTCGAAAGCCGCAAAGTTGCATATCTACCAACACGCTGGCGTTCTTATCAAGGTCAATGCAATAAACCTTGCATGAGGTGAATGGAAATGATCAACTACCAACAGAACAACGATCTGCTTGATGCGCTCGTGACGGAAGAGTTACGAAGTGCCCTGCAAGCGTGCGTTGAACGTTTGCGACCAATCTACCGTGAGGTCATCGTTATGTACTATATCGAGGACGAAGAGATTGAGGATCAGGAGACGGAAACTGACCCGAGGCTCTTGGAGATCGCTGAGCATATTGGCATTACCTACACAAATGCCAAGCAAAGACTTTTCCGCGCTCGTGATCAATTAAGAAAATGTATGCAGAACTATCTATGAGGTGAACTTGATGAAAACTCGAATTCAACTAACCGACCACATAATTAATAAGCTTATGACCGATCTTCGTGCGGTTCCAGATGAAACGGTTGGTGAGCATTTGGCAGAAGACCAGTTCGTCGATTATACGATGGAAGTCTTGCCACCTGCAGAAGTCAACCGACTTGACGGACACTTGATGTCTTGCGAGGCATGTCGGACTGAAGTGGCACGGCTCATTGAAGGCGATCAGGTCTGGCGCACCGAAGCGGGAATAAAACGCCTCGACGCTTTGACTGCGAGATGGCTTGAAGGCCCTACCATGTCCCCAGATCCACCGTGGTGGGAATATCTCGCTAACTTTCTCGCGCAAATCAACGCCGCTTGGAAATTGACGTTTCAAACAGAGCGTTTAGCCGCTGCCGACAGCACGGATGCACCCGGGAACCAAGTATTGGAATGGAGAAGTGAAGATGAGGGTGGCAACCTCATTCTCGAACGAAATGGTGATTTGATATTCTCATTCAGTTCAACGAACCTTGACCTTAACGGAAAGTCGGCTATACTTCAAGTTGGCTCCACAGAAGTACCTGTCGTCTGGCGTAAATGGGGAGATACGCGGGTTGTCGCACGAGTCGTTGTACCCTCAGAATACAGATCACTAGAGGATGTCAGGCGGGCATTTAATGCCAATTTACCTGAAATCAAGATAGGAGTGGGTGATGAATCTGAAAATCGATGAGAACAAGGAACCTCATGAGCTAATTCAAGATTGGCAGATGATAGGAGACAATCTGTTTACGTTTTTGCGGGACACTCTTGCTGACAAGGGAACGAAGGCCAACTTCGACGGCATGTTGCAAAATTTAGAAGAATGGAGGAAATTCAAGGAAATCTTCCAAGATTTCGCAGTGAATCAACATGAACACTCTAAGATTGAGCCTCAGTGGGACATCACTCGCGGAATGGTCTGGTGTGCAAAGAAAGCCGCCGATCCTTCTTTTCCGCTTCCAGAGAATTGGCTTGAGCGATATTTGGCTTCAAGGGTCGATCCCTCGCAGTCGATAACTTCCCTACGAGATATGCCTTGCGACGCTGATAAATATGGGGCATGGGCGTTAAGCTGTATCCATACATTTAGGAACCCGGAATGGAAATGGCGAGAAGTTCGCGTTGGGGTCGCTTTGTATGGAGAGTCTGAGAAAAGCCCCTCCACTGTTGGAACACTTGTACTGGAAGTATTAGAGGGTGATGCTCATGTTTTCCACCACCCCCAAGACATCCTCAAATGTTACCTACGGGAGAAGTTCAGAAAATCGATTGCCAAGGCATGGGAAGTCGCAAGAGACCTCGTGAAAGCAGAAGACAAGGAAACTCTCTCCGACTTTGTCGTCAACGACAACGCCGAAATCTGTTCCGCCGAGCTCCGCGACGCCATCCCCATGCTCGTCCACCAGGGCTATCTCCAAAGCTGGAACAATCCTGCGAAGGTCAAACGCTTCTTACGGCTCCTCAAAAGGAAGCTGGAGACGGGCAAATGCCTCCTGCTGCTCGATGCCCTCGACGAGGTGCCAATGGATAGACGGAACGCCTTGTCCGATAGGTTCAAACGCTCCGCTTACCCCACCTGTCCGCTGATCGCCACCTCCCGAATCGTTGGTTACAGTAGCCCGCTTGTAGACGATGCCAAAGCGGTCGAAATCGTTCCCTTCCGTCCAGAGCAGATTGAAAAGTACGTCAAAATATGGTTCACTAATGCCGCCGACTTCATCAATGATAACGCTGTGTCCGCCGATAGCTTGCTGAGAGAGCTGCGGAATAAACCGCAAGTTCGAGGATTAACGCAGAATCCGCTGCTGTTGTCGCTCATCTGTAGCCTCTATCAAGAAAAAGAACTGACGCTGCCTGCCCGACGGTGCGAGATCTATGAAAAAGCGGTGGACTATATGTTGGATACGTGGCGAGGGCGAAACCGAAAGCAGCCGAGCCGATGGGGCGTGACTTCCAAAATCAGACTGTTGGAGAGGCTTGCCTATCAGTTTACCTATGAGGAGAAGGAGATTTTCTCGGAGGGTGACCTCTATGACAAGATCGAAGCATACCTGCAAGACAAGCCGGTGACCAGTTTCAGAAATGCCACGACGGACGAGTTAATTTTTGAACTGACGGAGGAGGACGGCATCATTCAAAAACTGAATCGGGAGGGCAAAGAGTATATCTTTCTTCACCGGACGTTTCAGGAGTATCTGACGGCTTCTTATCTAAGTAGACAACGTAATTGTATCGATTTGGCAAAGGCGCATTTCTGGGATTTCGAGTGGCATGAGACTTTGAGTTTGCTTGCTAGGGTAATGGCAGATCCGATCCCTCTGCTTAGGGCGATAATGGGGACGAAGGATGACATTTTTTCGAGTATGTTGTTGTTGGCGAGGCAGTGTGTGGCGGAGTGTGGTGAGAATGATGATTCTTTGGTGACACAAATAATTGATCGCGTTTTTAAGTTGTGGTCGCACCGAAAACTGAATTTTATTCAATCCATCGTCACCTTGATAAATGACGTCAAACATGAGGATAATCAAGTCAAGTTCTCGACTTCGACAACTCTTCCAAGAATAATTTTTAATGGAGACTCGGATGTTTATTTCAGGCTTTTTGAAGCTGAATATAACCAACGCAGAAGGGCTTTCAAGGAGATGGGGTTGGCTGTCGAAGATTTAGAGCAGACCGACAACCCAGATGTCGTGAAGGTCTTGATTGATGCACTCGACAACCCGAACTCTTCCGAACTCGTTAGGTACGTGGCTGTAGAAACTTTAGGAGAATACGTGACTGTAGAAACTTTAAGAGAAATTGGTGACTGTTTAGCAAGGGCAATAGATGCCTTACTTGATATGCTCAATGATCCCAAAAATAGTGATCTGAGAGATCCTATCGTGAGCGCACTCGGCTGGCTTAGAAGCCCAAAAGCAGTGGAGCCTTTAATTCAAACCTTGAATTCCTCTCTCCTTCAAATAAGAAGTTCTGATTATTCTGAAGCCGAAGCGGCTATCTTGTCAGGGCGGATTATACCGTTTGTATTTCCAGATGCACCCATTTTATCCCATCTGAATGGAATCCAATCTCCATTCGGTTTCTCACGGTGGACCGGAGAATAGTTGCATTTCTAGCTACAAATGGTATAAGAGCATGGAGAGTGGGAGAGTGATGGTGTTGATGAAGGATGTTAGCGTTTGTTGTTTCATCGTTTTGCCTTTTTTTGTCCGGATAGAGCCTCGATGGCTCGGGATTCCGCGCAGTTTACCTGCGGCATCGTGTTATTCCGTTTGGGAAGACGCATCTTCTGAGAGAAGCTCTCTATACCTCTCCAAGAGCGCCTGACGTTCCGCCAGTGACAACGTCTTCGGCTTCGATATTTCAAAGTGGAAAGAGAGGCTGTCACCAACGAATTCCCGAATTTCGCATCGGAGAAACGTCCCTTCAGAAACTTCGCCAACCTCTTTTTCTAACGCCTCCAACGGATACTCCAAACACCGCTCGCGCTCTTCCTCTTTGTCTTGGTTACGGAGTGTCAAATAGGCGTACTTCTCTGAAATTTCTTCGACGCTACAGATAAATGCGTCTAGAATTTCGTATGTTTTCTCAATCGCGTCCCCTTCTATTTTTAGGGCTTTCATCTTCTCTTCCAAGAAATCCTCGATCCTGATCCGTGTCCCGTTTTCATCGTGCGGGTAGATGTCAATCGGGTGGCTGCTATCTGCCTGATACACCAACAGGGCGGGCTGTTTCCTCCCAAAATATTGCCCGCTTTTATTCTGAGAACCGAAAATCTGCCGGATTCGGTACTGCTTTCTCACTGATGGATAGGTGGCGATGGTATAATGCTCGTAGAGTTGCCGCTCATCCATCGAAGCGGTATCGACGGTGGTCACCGGAATCCCGGCTTCAGAGAGGGTTTTAAGTTTTGCTTGAATCGTTTTGAGATTGCACCATGGCGTATCGATTTGCGAATTGTAGTAGAACTCGATGCGTTCTTCCATCTTTACCAACTCCTTTGAGAGGATACCTCCCCCTAGTGGGTAGGTGCTGGATGGTAACATTTTTTCGCCATGGCGGTCAAGTGGAAGTGCATTCTAGGGGAGGTACTGAGATTCGATAATGCAGATGAGAGGGATTCCGTGTTGAATGTTCCGTTTGACGGTTTCAAGATCAGATTCTTTTACCTCATGATGGAAGCCCCATGGCTCAAGGGAGAATTCGATGAGTGATTCGAGAGGCGTACCGTCGTTTTCATCTGTCCCCAAAGCTGCGGAAAGTTCATCCATCCAGACGCGGACTTGATTCTTATCGCTTTTCCGATATCTCGAAAAAACCATAGCAATGCTTGTTGGCAAACAGCCGCCAGCGGTTGTCTGCTTATGGTGTGTTTTTTGAATGAAGTTCACGTCTTTTACTCCGTATTTCCGCAGCGGTGTCTGATTTTTCGGCGATTATATCATAAGTGTTTGCATCCACAGAAATACGCCCCACCTGCTTCTTTCCCGCTTGAGCACCGAAATCATAGCAGACAGCAACTTCAATAACCCCATCTTTGATGGTCGCTTCGCCGGGAAGGTACATATTCCCGACTTCATAGAGCAGATACTTAGCGACTTTTCTCTGTGCAGGAAAGTTGGGACTTCTCTTTTCCGCTTCCCGACGCACAAGCACTTCTTTATTTGCCTCTACCTCTATAATCTTTTGTTGGGATTCTGAAAGGTAAGCCCCCAAGAGGTTGTCAAGAATTTGAGGGATATCTTGTTGCATCTGTTGTGAGGCTTTGCTTAACCGAATCCCGAGTCGGACCCATTCAGAGACCACTTCTTTGGGATTTCTTTGTAAAGCCTTAGCCACCTCCGAAACCTCCCTCCAGAGAGAATCGGAAATTTCAAGGTGTTGTGACATGCGAAATTCCTCCATTCGTTCATGTCTGAAATTACGATGCGAAAGTCTCTCGACATCGAATTGACGAGCTGACGTTTGGTGTGAATGATGTTTCATTAGCTCTCACCAAGCGTGATTGTGTGACAGTATTCACAGATGCCTCTGGCGCGTTCAACGACTTGCCGTCGGAGCCGCCGTGGGATTCTGGCAGATCTCACGAGTGATTCTCCTTGCCTTCGGTTGCAACCGCCTTGTGCTTTTGCTTCCGTTGTGCCAAAAGGGACATTGCCTCTGCTTTCTCCAACGATTTCTGCTCAAATTCCTCTATCAGCCCATCAAGTTCGAGTTTCTCTGCTTGGGTAATGGTGCCCGCGTTATTCTTTGAAAGCAGTTTTCGCATCCGTAGCTTTTTCTTTTCCGGAAATTGATAAGCGATCTGTTGGTTTAAGGTGTTTTCATCTGCAAAGGAGGCTATGCGTTTTTGTTTTATTTCAAAAAACTGGTCCTCAAACTCTATGAGTTCTTGAGGACTTAACTGTTCAAGTGTATCTAACAATTGTTCGACGGTGAATTTGGTTGTAACTGGTGCGGTGGACATGTTTTGCCCTCCATAATTAAGTGGATAATTCTTCTCTTTGAGCCAACGATACCATAGATAGTTGAGAATATCAAGCGAAAGGATAGGTTATAGGGTTTAAGACTCGACTTGATCACTTGCAGGATCGGGCTATGCGCCACAATCACTTCAACCACACCAGCACCCGATCCTTCCGCCCGATAACCATTGGCTCTTGGGTGCGTTCGGTGCCCATCCGTTTGGCTTGACTAGAAACTTTCGCTTTGACGTAGGTTTCCAGTTCCGCTAAGGTAATCTTTCCGTCCCCGTTGAGATCGGCGGCTTCTCGCATGCCTTTCAGCAGGTAGTAGGAGACCATTAAAAACAGGGGGCAAACCTTGTTTGATGAGGTCTTTGCGATTTCATTGTAGTTTTCGAGTCCGTATGAAATCCCGAGATCCTTGAAGATTATCGCGAAGAATTCGTAGAATTCAAATATTGGTTCAATACCGAGCGTTTTTCTCGCCGGGAACTCAACCGTCGATTTTTTCAATATGCGACCGATGACGATGAGTGGCAATGGTCGCTAGGAGAGATGCTAATCTATGAAAGTGAAAATACAAGTCATTGTTGAATCGAAAAATGATGAAGCTCCCATCGTCGAAGAATTGGCGGAATTAAGCCGAGACGACTTAACACCAGAGACGCTGGGATTGACGTTGGACGAAGCCAAAAACCTTTTGGCAAATCTTCAATCAACGATGGTCACACAGCAGGTTGATCAATACGTCGAAAAACAACGTCGATGCACACATTGCGGCAAAAGCAGACCCCGAAAAGGACACCATCAAATCGTCTATCGAACCCTTTTCGGCAAAATGAAGCTTCAAAGCCCACGTTTGTATACTTGTGCCTGCCAGCAGGAAAAAAGGCAGAGCGAAAGTCCAATCGCTTCCCTTCTCCCCGAGCGTACCGCTCCCGAACTGCTTTATCTTCAAACCAAATGGGCATCGTTAATGTCCTATGGCTTGACGATAGATCGGCTCTCCGATGTCTTGCCAATTGAAACGAACGTGGCGACGGTTTATCGGAATTTGCACAAAGTGGCGCAACGAACCGACAATGAGTTAGAAGAAGAACGACACATATACATCGACGGCTGCCCAAGGGACTGGGGAAACCTACCCCGGCCAGATGCGCCGATAACTGTGGGCATTGATGGCTGCTATGTTCATGCACGAGAAGGGGAGAATCGCAAGGCGGGTTGGTTTGAGGTGATTGTGGGCAAGAGCATCACGGGGGAAGGCGACAAAAAATGCTTTGGTTTTGTCAACGACTACGACTCAAAACCCAAGCGACGACTATTCGAGATACTACAGAAACAAGGGATGCAGATGAACCAGACCATCACATTTCTTTCTGATGGCGGCGATACGGTTCGCGATCTCCAGTTTGACCTAAGTCCTTTAGCGGAACATTTATTGGATTGGTTTCACGTGACGATGCGTATCACCATTATGAGGCAGATGGCTAAAGGCTTGCCAAATGAGCCTTCACAGGAGATTGACAAAAAACTTGAACGAATCAAATGGTAACTACTTGTGGCACGGCAATGTGTTTATGGCTCTGGATGTGCTTGATGATCTGACGATGGACATTGAGGTTCTCAGTGGAAAAAAATCGGTCACCAGAAAACTGGAAAATACGGTGAGTGAATTCCACACCTACATTGTCCAAAATCAAAGTTTCATTCCCAACTATCGAGATCGTTATTTCTATGGTGAAGCTATCTCGACGGGATTTGTCGAATCAACTGTTAACCAGGTCGTTTCAAAACGCATGGTCAAGAAGCAGCAGATGCGATGGACAAAACGAGGAGCACACAATCTACTCCAGGTCAGAACACAGGTCATAAATGACGACTTGAGAGATACTTTCTGTCGTTGGTATCCAAATATGACGCCATCAGAAGAAACGGAAGAATTAGCCGCTTAGCCCCCGTTTTGAAATGGTCTCCGCAATGACAGCGATTTTATCTCAGTTTCATATAATGCAAAAAAAATCTCTCACCTTTGGATTTTTGAAAGGAGATGCTAACATGGCCCTGCTAGGTTGGATCGTTTTCACTCTAGCTCCAATTTTTTACCCTAGAATTTTATTACACCCGATAGGTCTTAT
>JADFGN010000312.1 GCA_022567695.1 Candidatus Poribacteria bacterium
GCGAATCGTTGGCTAGGTATGTCTACATGACAACATTACTACGAGATTGAAGGGCATCCGTACTATTACTTGCTTCTTACGTCTAACTCACGTTAAGTTAAGGATCAATTGAATAAAATCGAACTTTGTTAACAGCTTGTCCATAACAAAGCCTTTCGTTGTCAGATGATTCTTCTTTTAACTTAACGGAAATCCTCTGGCGGGTGCCAACCCACCAAGACCCAATTCTTACGGGCGCGGACGATGGCGGGGTGATTCATATGCAGTGCCTCTATGGTCGCTTTCCCACATGCCGTTTTGCCAATGCAAAATGCCCTGTTTTCACTCCACCGAAAGTGGCGTTTCCACTGTTGACGGCGCGGATTAAACAGCTTGCCCCATCTTCCGGTTTCAGGGTTTTTGGCTTGCGTTCGGTCATGCTTGTGTCCATTGCATCGCCCACACGCCAAACACAAGTTGTCGTCGTCAGATGTTCCACCCTTTGATGTCGGTATAATATGGTCGATTGTCATCGGGATGCCAGTTTGTCCGGCAGGAGAGAGGCAATATTCGCAACGGTTCTTTGCCCGCTCGGTGATGCGCTGTCTTTGGCGCGGAGGAACTTGCTTTGTCTGCATCTGTTATTGCTTGTCCATCTCCTGGAAAATCGGCAGTTGATGACCCCGTTGCTTAAGCAACACATAGGCTTCCGACTTGATGGCCGTCAGTTGCTCTCCTTCTTCTATCAGTTGCTCCATTTCCTGCAAATCGTCCGGCATCAGTTGCTCACCCGCTTCGTGCTTATTGATAAGCGTCGAAAAACGACGCAACTTTGGGGGTGGCAATTGGCGGTGTGCAATCTCCCATAAGTCGGAATCGCTTTTTTGGGAGAGTGCACAAAGTTCTGCTTCTAAAGTGGGTGACGCCTCTTGTTCACTGGTCGCCTTTCGCAGGGCTTCGCAGGCCACTTCAACGACAGACTTATTATCCGCCAAAGCCCTTTTGTGCAGTAGTTCGTAAACTCCATCTGGAAGTGTTATTGTGAGAGTCTGTGCCATGCGCTTCACCCGTGAGTCCATTTTTGTCGTTCATTCGGCATTTCTTTATCGTTGTTGGTTATTTACCAAAGTCAAATTAGCACTTGACCTTAATCTCATCGCCCTCAACCATCACTTCATAGGTCCTGACGTGGAGTCGGACATCGGTTTGACAAGCCCCAGTTTTTGCATCATAGGCGTAGCCGTGAACCGGACAAACTACCATTCCATTTCTAAGCCGACCTCTGCCGAGTGGGCCCAGCGCATGGGCACAAGCATTATCGAGCGCATAAAAATCTTCATTGTCGTTGAAAACAGCGATTCGCCTTCCATTGATTGTGAATGCTTTTCCACGTCCACTTCGAATATCTGAGGTCTTTGCGACTGTTACGTAATCTGACATTTTTACCTTCCTTGATTTCCTGTTTTATTTCTCCAAGCTCTGCGACTTATTCCTTCACGCCTCCGAGCGTGATGCCCTGAACAAATTCACGTTGCATGGCCAGGAAAAGGATAATGATTGGCATCAGCGAAAGCAGTGTACCCGCCATCAACATGCCGTAATCTTGCCGATAAACTCCAACGAGATTTGCAAGGCCGAGTGGTAGGGTGTATTTCGATTCGTCGCGTAAAATAATCAGGGGCCAAAGATAACTATTCCAAGAGCCAAGAAATGAGTAAATCGTCAAAGCACCGAGTGCAGGCTTGATGATGGGCAGAACAATTCGGTAGTAGATGCCGAATTCTGAGCAACCATCGATTCGAGCCGCATCCATTAACTCTGACGGTATGTTGACAATAAATTGACGCATCAAGAAAACCCCAAATGCACCGACTGAAAATGGGATGATGATCGCTTTGTAGCTATTGAGCCATTCAAATTTATACATCACGTTAAACAGCGGAACAAGGAGCACTTGAAAAGGAATCATCATTGAAGCCAGTAGAATTCCGAACAGAATCTTTTTCCCTCGGAAGCGATATTTTGCGAAAGCGTAACCGGCGAGCGAGCAGAAAAACAGAGTGAGCAGTGTTGATGCCGTCGCAATGAATATGCTGTTAATGAAGTAGCGGTTGTACGGCACTGTTTCCCACAGGCGGCGATAATTGCTCGTGAGTTTATCCCAACATATTGCAAGGTAAGGTGGACGATAGAGCTCGAACGTCAAACGCAATGTTGTGGTCTTGTCTCCCTGGATGTGGTCATCGCTCAACATGACAATCTGATCGGATTCCAATTTGCTGGGTTGTCCCTGAAGTCTCCAAATTGAGGGACGCCACAACGAATCGGTGAGGACGAACGGCTCGCTAGATCGATACGTCTTCCCGCCCGCATCGATCGTTAGGCGCAGGTGGTGATAGGATGCATCTCCTCGCACCGGAATTCGGATAGAGCGCACCTGGTTCGCTGGTGTTGGGGACTGAATCGAAGCAGTTACTATCACGGCGCTATTGTCATCGAAATGGTAAGAGAAACCTGTGCCGTTGTTATCTCCAGCGTATCTGCGAATACTTCTAACGTTTTCGGCTTCCCTTTCCCACTTTACTTGTTTCACCGTAATCTGATCGAAATTCATATCTTGAATCTGCACACTTCCAATTCCCAATTCGCGGTAAAACGCACCCCAGATACTGTCAATCCCTTCAGGAATAATCTCAGATCGGATTTTATTTAGTATCTCCTGCGTCGGACTGGACCAGACTTCGTTGGGAAACCTACTGATGAATTGTTCCCATATTGCCTGTGTAATTTCGCGCTGTAAGTCGGCATCGAGCAATCTGTCGTAATTCTGCATCCGATTGTTCGTTGTAATATACTTCTGCGCTTCTTCCCAGATGGTCGTCGATATCTGTCCTTGTAAACTTGACCAAACACTCGAATCGAGCGCATCTGGTTTCTTAATCGAGGGATAAGCATTTTGATTAATGTAGGGCGAGGACTTCACATTTGTAGGGAGTTGGGGAAACCACTTGATTGGCACGGCGAAAATTTCGTTCGCGGTCTTGAACGATGAGGTAACGAGCCACAACAGCGGTATCATCGTTCCAATCGCTGCACCAACTAAAATGAGGTATCCAACGGATTTGGCTATAAAAGTTGCACGCCTTGATAGGTTCATAAACCTTCCTTTTCCAGTTGTGGACATACGTTTTGGAAAATCGACCTACGGAGAACTGTCTATGTATTTACACCCAGCTGTTTCAGAGTTGCAGACGGTATAAGTTCCTCTTGCATCAGGGTCGAATCGAACCAGCGTAAGCATCCTCCAATGCATCCTCTGGGAGCGGGGATGGACTGCTTTTGGCATATTCGATTGCGTCCTCAAGGCCTTCTTGGAGTTCCGCATCGATTGCCTCAAGTTCAGTTTCACTCACACCTTCTTCATCAACGAGAACCTTCTTGAACCTTGTGATTGGGTCGCGTTCTTGCCATTCCCTAACTTCGTCACGGTCACGATAAGACGTCCCGGGATCGCCGATGTGATGTCCTCGGAAACGATACGTCTCACAATTAATCAGCGAGGGGCCCTTGCCTGAGCGTGCGTGCTCAACAGCTTCATAAGTGGCATCATAGACTTCGAAGATATTATTTCCATCAACACGCTTTCCGGGCATACCGTAAGAATCTGCACGGATGGATATATCCGTAATTTTCTGATGGTCTTTCTGCGGCGTCCCCATTCCAAACTGATTATTTTCGCAAACAAAAACCACAGGCAGTTCCCAAACCGCAGCGAGATTCAGAGACTCATGAAAAACCCCTTGATTCGTCGCGCCATCGCCGAAAAACGAAACGGCAACCCGTTTATCACCTCGCATCTTAGCGGAAAGTGCCGCCCCCGTCGCAATCGGAATGCCTGCTCCGACAATGCCATTTGCACCTAAGATTCCGAGCGAAATATCCGTGATATGCATTGATCCGCCTTTGCCCTTGCAGTAGCCCGTCGTTTTGGCGAAAAGTTCAGCCATCATCCGGGAACGTTTTCCGCCCTTTGCGATGAGGTGTCCGTGCCCTCGATGCGTACTCGTAATGTAATCATCATCAGTCAAGGTTGCACAGACTCCCACAGCCGTTGCTTCTTCACCAATGTAGAGGTGGAGAAATCCGGGTAATTCTCCCCTCTGATACAATTCGCCTGCGGCTTCTTCAAATTGCCGAATTTCCATCATCTTGCGATACATCCAAAGCATTAATTCTTTGTTTGGTCTTGGCATAAGTCATCTCCTTGGATTGGGTAGTCAATGGTTCGTTGGCGGTGAAAATTCCCGCCGAACCCTTCATTGAAATGTCATCGAGGATTCTGATAGGTACCGTCCCTCGGTTTCTTTCCGGTTTGGTTTCTATTGGACCTTCTACGTTTAGGAATGCCGATTTAATAAATCGAACACATCTGTTCGGCCCACAGCGTAGGGGCGAGGCATGCCTGCCCGAAATGTAGGAGTTAGTTTGTAGCCATTCCGTTAAGTCAAGTCGGTATTCTCCGCAAGCTGATATTATATTACATTCGCGAAAAAAATACGAGCGTTTTCACGGGAAGGCAAAAATAAAAAGACATGTTGCTTCATTTAACTTTCAGCACAACCAACGTCACATCATCATTCTGCGGCGTCCCATTTGACCAGTCATCACCGAATTTAACGAGCGCATCGACGATTTCTAAAGCATTCTGACTCATTCTTGAAGCGTTTTGAATTGCCGTGACAAGTCGGGTATCCCCATACATTTCGCCTTTGTGATTTAGGCGTTCGGGCAAACCGTCTGACATGAGGATTAACACATCTTCTTTCTCCAACCGAAACTCGGTTAATCCATATTTTTCGCCATCCAATGCACCAAGTGGTAATCCCTTGACCATGATCTCCTCGACACGCCCGTCCGACCGGCGAATGATTAACGGCGGCATGCCACCGCCTGCGGCTTGGACGCTGATGGCGCCTGAAGTTTCATCATGCGACAGCTCGACAAGGGTGAGCGCCATGTTGAGGCGATGAGAACGATTGATTGCTTTTAAGTGCGTATTGATCTGGCCGATTCTCTTTTCGAGAGAAGGGTCGTCAACCGTCCGCAACGCCATTTTCGTCGCCGATACCATCAGAGAAGGGCCAACGCCATGCCCGGTCGCATCTCCGATGGCGACGAGAAGTTTATCATCTCCGTCTGGGAAGAAGTCGTAATAGTCGCCGCTGACCTCTGTTGCGGGCTGTTGGAAGGGCGCAATCTCTAAAAAAGAAACCTCAGGTGCTTTGTCGGGCAGGAATCCCTGCTGAATCACACGAGCCGTTTGTAGTTCTTCGGTCTTTCTCTCGTTATCGGCTTCCAATTGGGAGTAAGCCTTTTCGAGTTCATCGTTGGCGTGCTGCAATCCATCTCGAAGCTGTTTGATGGTCAAATGGGTTCTGACTCTGGCGCGAACCTCCTCGTGTCGAAACGGCTTGGTGATATAATCCACTCCCCCGACCTTAAAGCCATCGATGATGCTCTGCGTTTCGTCCTTCGCTGTGATGAAAATCACCGGGACGTCCGCCGTCGTTGGCTCGGCTTTGAGACGACGGCATGCCCCAAAACCGTCGATGCCCGGCATCATGATGTCCAGAAGAATGAGGTCGGGTGGTGTCTGAGTGGCAATCTTGAGTGCGACTTCACCGCTGGGCGCAGCGATGACGTTGTAACCTTCCGGCTCAAGGGCTTGACACAAGACGTTCAGATTGGCAGCAATGTCGTCAACGATGAGGATGTCTGCTTTCTTGGGGTCAATTTGGTTTTGGCTCATGATTCGTTTCTCCGAATTTTCACAGAATCTTATCTCGGCGAGATCTGCTCCAAAATTTCAACGATGGCGTCCATATCGTAGCTGAGAATCAATTGGCGTATCTGTTCGGCGAAGCGTTGCTCATCTTCGCCCAATGTTTCGACGGAATCGAGGTGAGTTCTTATTTCTGTGACGCGATACCCCTCGGCTGCGGCTTTCATCTGCTCAAGCAGATCTGCAGGCAACGCTATCTGTGGGGCTTCGGTCGATAATGTTTCAGTTTCGTCGGCGTCGTCGGTTGAAAATTCGACATTCAGAAGCGTCGCCAAGCACTCGCAGATCCGCTCAAAACGGAAGGGCTTTGAGATGAAGTCGTCGTAGCCAGCGTCGAGATAGCTCTGCTGCTCATGTTTGAGGGTCGAAGCGGAGATCGCCACCAGTTTGAATTCCGCACCCCCGAATTCTTCCAAGATTCGACCCACCGCTTCCAAGCCGTCCATGACCGGCATCCAGATGTCCATGAACACGATATCCGGACGATGAGCGCGAATCATCTCGATGGCTTGTTCTCCATTCTCGGCTTCGATAACCTCAACGCCAAGATCTAACAGGAGTCGAGACAGCACATCCCGATTGACTTTGGTATCGTCAACAACCAGAGCTTTGACCTGATACCCTTCGGCGAGGCCTTTGACGTTCTTCCATCGAGAGGATTCGGCAACAGCTTCAGAGGTAGCAGGAGAAAGTGGAATCGTGAAGAAAAATCGACTTCCCTTTCCGGGCTCCGATTCCAGAGACAATTGTCCGCCCATCAGTTCGATTTGCCTTTTGGAAATCGTCAGTCCCAACCCGGTGCCGCTGGTTTTGACAGTCCGTTCACCTTGCTGGAAAGGGTCGAAGATTTTCGCATGGTCTTTTTGAGAAATGCCGATGCCGGTGTCGATCACGTGAAACGTAAAACGTGAAACGGAAGAAGGGGAAGGATTGGCTTCCGTGTCTTCTCTTCTTCCATCTTCAGAAGGTGTAGATTTGCTGATTTGCAGGGTGACCGAACCTTCTTCAGTAAATTTGACCGCATTGCCGAGCAGATTGATTAAAACCTGCCGCAGTTTCCCTTCGTCCCCATGAACCAAAATCTGTGAAATTGGTGTCGTTGCCTCATGGGCTTTTCCTTCCCTTCCTTCCGCTTGAACAAGCAGGTCCGCAGGACTCCGGACTCCTTCGGAGCTGCTTATTCTACCTTCCCATTCAACTTTCCAATCAAGTCCCTTCTGCTCACAGCGGTGGGTAAACATCGCGTCAAGGGAATCAATCAAGGCATTGAGATTAAAGTCCGCCTCTTGCAGTTCCATGCGTCCGGCTTCAATTTTACTTAGGTCAAGTACGTCGTTTATCAGCGCAAGCAAGCCGTCGCCACTTTTTTCAATCGTATCGACCGCCTCTCGCTGATGGGGTTGTAGGTCGGCGTCACGTTTCAAGATCTGGGCGTAGCCGAGAATCGCGTTCATCGGTGTGCGGATTTCGTGGCTCATGTTGGCGAGGAAGGTGCTTTTAGCGCGGTTGGCGGCTTCGGCTTGGTCTTTGGCTGCCGCGAGTTGGCGGTTGGAGTTGGTGAGTTCGTCGGCTTTGGTTTCGATTTCTGCGCGGGCTTTTCGTTCTTGCTCAAGCATCTGAGCCTGTAAGCGTTGGGATTCACGGCGATGGATGTAGGCACGCGACCCGGCGATAATCGAGAAAATGAGCAATGCCAAGATGCCACCCCCTGATGGGACGACAATCCACCCGTTAAGATACCACGGCGTGACCACCTCGAATGTCAAGCTCACCGGATCGGAGTAGTTGAGGTCACGATCTATCGCTTGGACCTCGAACGTATAGGTACCCGCTTTGTCAAATGCACCATCAAACGCCTCGTCTTTTGTGGGTTTGCGCCAATTGCTTTGAATCCCGATCTGATCGGGGTCGTCGTCGATGCCATGGATACGATACCGATACTGCCGTTTTTCGGGGACGGTTTTGAAATCGATGGCGCTGTATTCGATCGTCACCCGCTCGCCAGCCGTGATGGGTGGAATGGCAGAAAAGTCTGTGTATTCTTCCTTCGCCGTTCTCAGTTTTGTAAAGCGAACCTTTGGTTTTATCGAATCTGGAATGTAACGGGTGACTCCGCCTTGTGTCCCAAACCATAAGGCACCGGATGCATCCTGGTAAATCGACATAACGACATTGTGTGCAAGTCCGTCCCGTGTATCCAGCGATGTCCACGCGACGCCGTCATATCGAGAAACACCTCCACCCCTTGTCCCAAACCATATATTCCCATCAAGGTCACTGTAGATTGCCCAAACATCGTTGTACGCTAAGCCATCTTCAGTCGTAAAATTGACGAGTGCTTTTCCATCATACCGGAAAACACCGCTGCCCAGTGTTCCAAACCATACGATACCATTGGCATCTGTGTGAATACGAAGGACAAGACGGTGCGCCAATTCATTCGTCTCGGAGAAGGTGACGAACCCCCCTTTGCTTCCCCCCTTCGCAAGGGGGGACCGCGGGGGGTTGTAGCGTGAGACGCCGTTTTCCGCACCGACCCATACCGTCCCGTCCGTATCGCCGTCAATGTCAATCAGCCAGTTGCTCACCAACCCATCTTTCACGGTGAAATTGACGAACTTCTCCCCATCGTAACGCGAGGCGCCGTTGGAATTTGTCGCAAACCAAATCATCCCATCAGGCGCCGCATAGACCGCCGTGACGTTGTTACTCGGCAATCCATTTTGTGTTGTGAAGTTGACGAACCCCCCTTTGCTTCCCCCCTTTGTAAGGGGGGAACGAGGGGGGTCGTAACGAGAGACGCCGCCGGCTGTGGCAATCCAGATCGTGCCATCCCTATCGACATCGATGTCCTTGACCCAGTTATGCGCCAATCCATCTGTGGTATCGAAGGTGACGAACCCCCCTTCGCGTCCCCCCTTTGCAAGGGGGGACGGAGGGGGATAGTAGCGAGACACCCCGCCGTTATTCGTCCCGAACCATAAGGCGCCATCGAGGTCCTCGCAGATTGACGTGACATAGTTATCCCCCAATCCGTCCTGAGTGGTGAAGGTAACGACGCTCTTTGGGTCGTAGCGAGAAAGACCGGAATACGTACCGAACCAGACGACCCCGTCGGGCGTATGGCAGATTGCCCGGACGATGTCGTCTGCCAACCCATCTGCTGTGGTGAAGTTGACAAACCCTGTTCCATCATATCGGGAAACGCCGCCACGACTAACGGTGGTGTTAATACCGGTGCCAAACCATAGGCGTCCATCGGGGGTACGG
>JADFGN010000313.1 GCA_022567695.1 Candidatus Poribacteria bacterium
CCCTTCCCAAGTTCGAGTGGACTGGAATCGGATGGAACGTGCTTGTGGTATAACAGCATCGGGGAGAAGACCTTTTACAAAATCACGTTGCCCAATCTTGAAGTGATCAAGTCGTTTTCCTCGCCGGGCCTAGGGCCGCACGGGCTTGCCTGGGACGGCGCGTTTTTGTGGAGCGCAGACCTTAATTCAAATCGGTTTTTTAAACTTTCGCCGGAGGACGGAAAAGTTGTCGCAGAATTTCCGACGCCGGGGGAGAGAGCTCACGGACTTGCATGGGATGGACAATCACTTTGGAATGCGGACACGAATAATCGGGTGATTTACCAAGTCGATCCGGAATCCGGGAAAGTGCTCGATTCCTTTGAATGTCCCGGTGAGCCGCATGGACTCACCTGGGACGGCGCAAACCTATGGTATGGCGATGATGCTGAGAAGACCATTTGCAAAGTCGCGCTACAACAGGTTTGAATTCACTGTTTCAACTTGCGGATGGACTTTCATTTTTTGGATGAGATCATACCGCTGGCTTCTTCATATTCCGCTTTCAATGGGTCGGTTGCAAGAAATAGCTTTTGGTAGGGTTCATAGAGCTGGATATAACTCCAATTGACGCCGCACAGAATCTTTCTTTCATTTGCGAGTTTAACGAATCTGCCTCGGAACTTAGCCCGCGTAGTGTCAGGCGAATGGTGCATTGCATAATCTATTTCGTCATCGGTAATGAGCCGATCGACTTTGCCATTGCGAAGAAGCTCTGCGTAAATGCTCTCATCCCCAAGCTGGTGATAACTTGCGTCAATTTCGAGTAAACGCGGATGGTTGAGATTTTGCGCCTCGTCGAAGGTGCGTTTTTTGATGACCCAATCCACCTCCCGGTCAAGCTGCATCGCATCCTCTTGTAGCCGATCTAAAACCGATTCCCACCGTTGCAACGCACTTTGAAGAGAAAACTAAAAGTCACCCGGTTGAAGTTCAACGCCGATACGCTCGATTTCGTGGGCATCCGCGTACTGCCAGGAATCTGCGGATCGTAAAGTAAGCCACGTCGGTAGAATCGTGTGACCAATGCGGCACAATAGAGTGGCATTCGCCCAGTTATTCTATTGTAATTTTTGCCCTTCGAACTGGCTTCTCATGCAAATGCCCTCGTCCAGTCAGAGAGAGTGCGAGACGTATGGACGGCTTGTCTCCCTTGGGAAAGATTTGGTGAAAGGTGTGCGAGGGCACGTAGACAAAATCTCCCGTCTTCACTTCGACCGGGCGATCTTCGCGCCCTTCAACAATCCAGTCGATTTCGCCTTCGAGTATCACCCACCACTCGTCATAATCGTGGCAATGCCGATCGTTAATCTGTCCAGGATTCTGACAAATCACCATGCCAGTCACATGATCGGCTAGAACAACCCGGCGTCCCCAGGGTGGTACTCCCATCTCCTTTTTAATCTCGTCGAGGCTGATGTTGTTTAATGTTGCATCAAGGATCGGATTATTCAATGGCATAAAGCTTCTCCTTTAAAAATGAATACTAAACTGTTTCTGCGACAAGGGTTAATTCCTCTTTGCCACCAAGTCCGGCGATGACCGGAAAGGTCTTCTCCCGTGGCTTCCCGCCGCGTGGTGTGTAGCGAACTTTGGGGGAGAAGTATGCGTAGAGGGCTGTGTTCCTGGAATTCGAGGATTTGTTAGGCCCGGAACCATGAACCATGAGACTATGAAAAAAGAGCGTGCTACCGGCGGCTAGCGGCACGTCAATCTGCCCCGACCGATCGACATCGTCCCGATCGGTTAAGTCCTCGTTTTGCTTCCGCGCAATATGTCCCCACTGCTGCATTCCCCACTTGTGACTTTGAGGAATCACCTTAAAACAGCCGTTTTCAACCGTTGCATCGTTAAGCGCAATGCTTACCGTCACAAGTGAAGGCGGTTCCATTGGCCAATAAGCGGAATCCTGATGGAGACCGTGTGCCGAACCATGAAAGGCAGGCTTGAACATGAGAGTGCTTCTGAACAGCAACAAATCCGGGCCAATTAGGTTCTGTACGACTTTAACCAGCTTTGGGTGCGCGGAAAGCTGCCGAAAGACATCGGAGTATTGGCGGGTTTGCTCTGCCTTTCTCAGGACGGGCAAACCATCTGCTTGGGATGCACCTTTGGCGTAAGGCTCGTGCTGAAAGTGATTCTTTTTTCCCTTTGCGTCTAACTCTGCTGCCAATTTGTGCAGGCGATAAATCTCTGTTTGACACTCTACGAGTTCTTCGGAGGATAACAGGTTTTCTACAACAAGGTAACCTTCTTCCTCAAAAAAGGCTTTCTGTTCTTGTGAAGTCATCCAAACCTCCTTGGTTTGATAAAATTGTAGATGTGATACATGAACAAATTTTCCCTTGATTTTCCTTCCGATTATTTTTGTTATCCGATTCGCGTGCTGATTTCCCAGATAATACTTGAAATTGCAAAACCGATATAGACAAGCGAAGCAATAATCATCATCACTGTGCAAATCCTGCCGGGCTTGGCAACTTTGGGCAGATACCGATGATTGATATAGAGAGTTAGTGGCACATAAATCGCCATGGCAAACCCACCCATGTAAGCCGCGTTAAAGAGAAAACCAAGTTCGCTAACCCCCATTTTCTCCATCACAAACGTTATCAGACATCCGGCGACAATCCACGTACCTGTGACCAGCAGATACCACCAACTCACATCCCGCTTCTGCGCACCTTTGAAATTGGTGTGCACAATATCCGCGATCGATCTCCCGACACCGTCAACCAGCGCAAGTTGCGTACCAAAGAGCGTCGCCAAACCAACCAGCAAAAAGATAATACGCCCGGTGCCTCCCCAAACTTCGCCAAGTATTTGTGCTTCGTCCCAGATGAGACTTCCCGGAGATGGCACAATACCCTTCGGATGCAAAACCGCAAGCGCACCAAAGATAAAGAGCAATATGGTAACAGTATTGAGTGCCCAGAAAAACAGAATCTGATCTTTTTTCACATAGTTCCACCACGCGATGAAGCGATTGCGATTCTCCTCAGTTTCCTCGAAAATAAACCCGGTCGCCGGAACGGTTTCGGTTCGACCCCGAAGCGGATTTTGGAGTTCGGGCAATCGCCCGCCCATGCCGATGTTCTTATCGCGAAGATAGAAAGTGTAGAAAAGGTTCGCCGTGCCACCCGCTCCCGCGAAGACAAGTGCGATGAAAAAGGATTTCACCGACATCCTCGGATCTATGTAGCCGATATTCACGATTCCCCCTGCAAGCTCTTTCCAGGTAGAGGCAGATCCAACGGAGAATGCGACCATAATTAGACCGATGGTAACAATGATAACGAGCAATTCAATGGTTTTTTCAAGCGAATGGTACATAAGCTTCGGACCAAAAAGAATGAGGGCGACTCCGGCGAAGGTAATTACTGTCCAGAAAGTATCAGATCCCCAGCCTTGTGGCCCAACTAACAATGCTTTTAGTGCAAGCCCTGAAGCACGTCCCCACCCAGGCGCAATCCAGCCCACAAAGGTCAGCAGAATAAATATTGGCGCAAATCCCCGCCACACCCGGCTGTAGCCCGTATAGACGGTCTCACCTGTTGCAATCGTCCATCGTCCTACCTCGAAGTTAATCCATAGTTGCAGAAAGATTCCGACTACGGCTGCCCATATCATACTCGCGCCATATTGAGCCACGATTCTAGGCCAAATGATAATCTCGCCGGCACCGATCGAAAGCCCAACTAGAATGGCTCCCGGTCCCGCAATCTTCCAAAATGGCAATTTTTTCTCCGGCAAATCTGCGGGTTTGAAATCGTCAAGCGGTTCATAGATTTTGCTCATTCAAATAGTTTCTCCTTGTTAGGCAAGCTGTTTTTCACACTCGGCGAAAACAAAATCTAAAAGTCCCAATATTTTGTGTGAATCGCTAATTGAGTACGAAATGTGTCTTGAAATGGAAAAAGATTCCCTCAAGTGGGCGGGTTGGATCAATCTTGTGAAAAACGAAATCGATCCGGAACTCCCGCTGCAAGACAACATCTTCCCCTCCGTCGAGTTCTATATTTTCTGAGAGCCCGAAAAGTTCACGATAACCTTCCTGTTCCAGCTTGGTTCTCAAGAATTTTTGATACTCGACCCTTTTGGCTTTCAAGTTTCTCTTTCCGCTTGTTCAACTTGCGTTTCACGTTTCAAGAATCGCATCACGGAATACCTCGATTAAATGCTTCGCCTGTTTTCCCGTTCCTTGCTTAATCTGCTCTCGACACGAAAATCCCGCTGCCGCAACCTCAAAATCTCCTTGCTTTGCTTTAATCGCTCCAAAGAGGCGAAGTTCACCAATCTTCATCGACAGGTCGTAGTGTTCCTTCTCATAACCAAATGAACCCGCCATGCCGCAGCAGCTTGAGTCGATGACTTCGACATTATATCCCGGTGGCAGACTCAAAACGCCCACGGACGGTTTAATTCCAATCAACGCCTTTTGATGACAGTGCCCGTGCAACAAGATGTCTTTGTGGACATCCTTGAAGTCTAGATTCAATTCACCTTTTTCGTGGCACGCCAGCAGGAACTCTTCGATCATGAAGGTATGCTCTGCCACAAGCGTGGCGTCTTGACCGGGAATGAGGTCTACGTAATCATCGGTTAACGCCGAGATGCAACTGGGTTCACAACCGATGATCGGCGTACCCTCGGCGACGTAGGGGAGAAGGTGGTCGATGTTGTAGCGTGCATTCTCGATTGCCCTTTCTATCATGCCCTTGGAAATCATCGGACGCCCACAGCAACGCTTGTTCGGCAAGATAACTTCAAAGCCCGCCGCTTCAAGGACCTCGACAGCCGCCTTACCGATGTGGGGTTCACTGTAGTTCATGAAAGTGTCGTGGAACAGAACGACTTTTTTACCCCCTTCTCCATTTTTCCTCTCGTTCCCACGCTCTGCGTAGGAACGCTTCTGGTGTTTCTCAAACCACTTCTCAAACGTCTGACGAACAAAAGTTGGCATCGATCGCCGTCGATCAATCCCGATCCATTTCTCCATCATCCACTTGGAAATCGGGTTATTCGAGAGCCAGTTGGACAAGGGCGAGAACGCCGATCCGAGGGCACTCATCCGATCAATATTCCCAAACAGTCTATTCCGCAAGGGAACTCCGTGTTCCTTGTAGTAGTGGGCAAGAAATTCGTACTTAATTTTTGCCATGTCCACGTTCGAGGGGCACTCCGCCTTGCATGCCTTGCATTCCAAACACAGATCTAAGACCTCATAAAGCCTTTTGCTCTTGAAATGGTCCTGCGGCAACGTCCCGGCAATGACATTTCTGAGGGCATTTGCACGACCCCGCGTAGAGTGTTCCTCCTCTCGCGTCCCGATGTAGGAAGGACACATCGTCCCGGTCAATGTCTTTCGGCACGCGCCGACACCATTGCACATCTCGATTGCTCGCTCGAATCCGCCCTGACTCGAAAAATCGAAATAGGTGTCAATTTTGATTGTGTTGTACTTTGGACCGAAACGGAGATTTTCCGTCATCGAAGGCGCGTCGATGATTTTGCCCGGATTCATGATGGCAGTTGGATCAAAGGCTTCCTTGACCTCGCGGAGTGCTTGATAAATCTGTGGTCCAAACATACTCTTTATCCATTCGCTGCGCACCAGTCCATCGCCATGTTCGCCACTCATCGCGCCTCCAAGCTCCAGCAGCAGGTCGCGGACATGAGTCGCAATCGAGTGCATTTTCTGAATATCGGACTCTGATTTGAGATTGATTACGGGACGGTTATGCAGTAGCCCCACGCTGGCATGCGCGTAGTAAGCGGCAGTCGTATCGTGGTCGCTGACAATTTTCGCAAAGCGGCGCATATATTCTGGCAGATGCTTAATGGCAACGGCAGCATCTTCGACGAACCCAACGGGTTTGTGGTCGCCTTTCGCGCCCATGAGCAGGCCAAGCCCCGCCTTCCGCGTTTCCCACACCCGCGCTTTATCTTCGTCTGTCATGCACCGTACAAACGCATAGCCTAACCCGATCGATTTCACTTTCTGTTCAAGTCGATCCAGTTTTTCCAGCAGTTCATCTTCCGTTTCACCGTAAAATTCAACGGCGAGAATCCCACCGGGGTCACCTTCAATAAAGGTGCAGAGACGCGAAAATTCCAACGAACCCTTTGTCAGATCGAGGATGGTCTTGTCGATGAGTTCAACAGCGGTCGGTTTGCATTCAAGAATCGTCTCCATCGCTTCCATTGACTCGATCAGCGTTTCAAAATGGATGACGTTTAACGCGGTCATCTTGGGAGTTGGCACGAGGTTGATCTTCGCTTCGATAACTGTCGCAAGCGTTCCCTCCGACCCGACAACGATTTTCGCGAGATGGAACGGATGCGCCGCATCACACCCATCACGGCGGTAAGGCGTTACCTCTTTCGAGCCGGCATCGGGAACGAATTCATCGAGATTGTATCCGGCAACGCAACGCAGAATACGCGGATAGCGTTTGCGAATCTCGTCGGCGTTTTCTTCCGAGATGCGACAGATCTCCCGATAGATGCGGCTCTCAAGTGAATCCCCCCGTTTTTTCGTTTCAAGTTCCGTCAAGGAAATGGGACCCGTAGTGATTTCCTCACCGTTGGAGAGAATCAGGTCGAGTGAGATTACATGATCAATTGTCTTGCCGTAGATGAGCGAGTGAGAACCCGCGGAATTGTTACCGATTGTGCCGCCGACGTTTGCCCGATTACTCGTTGCCACATCCAGCGGATACATTAGACCATGCGGCTTGAGGTAGTGATTCAACTCATCAACGACGATTCCCGGTTGTACCCGCGCCCATCGCTCATCAACGTTGACTTCAACAATCTCATTCATGTACTTAGACATATCGATGATGATAGCCTTGCCAACGGCTTGTCCGGCGAGACTTGTTCCACCGCCCCGTGGAAGGATTGGCACGTTGCGTTCATGAGCAATCTTGATAGTTTTGAGTACGTCTTTTTTATGGTGCGGGATGACGACGCCGATTGGCTCAATTTGGTAGAGGCTTGCGTCTGTGCTGTATAGAATTTTGGAATATTGATCGAATCGAACTTCGCCATCGATCTCATCGGATAAGACCTGTTCAAGTTTGTCGTCTGAATCGTTCATTTTGACTCGCTTTCAATTCTCATTCTTGAATATAAGAAACATCCTAACACAACTGCCTTATAAAAGTCTATCGAAATTTGAAAAACGGATCGACAAAAAAAGCGATGTAGTTTAATATGTTAGACTACCTGATTGACTGACAAAGGTCGGTTCTGTCAAGTCGTTCCAAGTTTTCTTAGGGAGCTGTCTATGAGGTGTTTTAATTGCTTTCGCATGTTCCGGGTATACCTGCTTATTGTGAGTGGAATTGGGTTTGCAATCCCTACCATTGCCGACGAAGCACAGCATTTTGAGCGTGGTATGCACTATATTGAGACGGGGATGTACGATCAGGCGATTGCTGAATTCCAAAAGATTTTGGAACTTAATCCAGAACACAGCGAAGCATATTGTCAACTTGGTGCTGCCTATCGATTCAAGGATATGCTCAATGAAGCCGCCGATGCCTATCAAAAAGCTCTCACCCTGCAAGCCTCTGGAGAAACATACGGCGTGGCGAATTTGTGCCTCGGCATGATTTACAATACGCAGGGGAAATTTGTGGAGGCTGAAAAATACGGAAAAGAAGCGGTGACACTGCTTCCAGATACGGCTGAAGCACACTACCGTTTGGGGGATATTTATGCCCGACGGGGAAAATTAGCTGGAGCGATCAGCGAGTATCAAAAGGCAATTCAGTTAGATCCAGATCCGTCAGAATCGTATCAAGGACTGGGGCGTGTTGCACTGATGCGAAATCAACCGGAGAAGGCAATCCAACATTACCACGAAGCGATTCAGCGCGACCCTTATGCACATGCTTCCTACTACAATCTTGCAAGGGCTTATCGTCTCTTTGGTCAATTGGAAGAAGCCCAGAAACAGATGGAATTTTTCAAGCGAATCAAAGCGTATCAAGATACTGTGCAACACCACCTGAAAGGATTGCGAGAAAATCCAACCGATTTCCAGTTGTATGCCAAGCTCGCCGAAACGCACCTTGAACTCAGCAATCTTGATGCAGCGGTTCGCGCTTATAAAAGGGCGACAACCCTAAATCCGCAGTTTATCACTGCCTATCATAACTTAGGCGGCATTTACATGCAACAAGGGGAATTTCAGAAAGCGATTGAGGCTTTCCAGCGTATCACTCAATTAGACGAAGGTGACGCTGATGCTTATGTAAATCTCGGCTGGATTTATGCCCGTCAAGGCAAATTTACCCTTGCAAAATCCCTCCTTCAAGATGCCATCCAACATGACCCGAAGTTACCATCGGTATATCAAGGTTTAGCGGAGATTTATGCACAACAGGGCGATCTGAAAAATGCGATTGTCACCTACGCAAAGTTAGTAGAAATCCAACCGCAAGCATCACGCGGATGGCTGCGGTTGGGCGTTCTATACCTTCAAGCCAAACAGTTCGATGATGCCATTCTCGCTTTTCAGAAGGCAATTGAGACGGATGCAAACTCCCCAGATGCTTACAACAATCTGGCTTGGCTTTATGCAGATTTAGAGGTCAATTTGGAGCAGGCAGTTGGGCTGGCGAAGCGGGCTGTCGAATTGCATGCCACCGCCTCCAACTTTGATACCCTTGCCTATGCCCATTATAAAAACAAACAGTATCAAAGCGCAGAGGCAGCCATTCAACGCGCCCTTGAACTCGATTCCCAAAACAAGAAATATCATCAATTTTTAGCAAAAATTCAAAGTGCGAGAAGGTAAAATCCAAGCGAAATGATATGACTTTTTCACTTAGCTGATCCTAAAACCTCTCCCCCGGCCCCTCTCCTACGAGGAGAGGGGAGATACTCCCATAGCCATCAACTTAATGTTTTTGTTGTTTGGTGCCCAAAGGGGAAAGAGGAAAGTGGGAAGTGCCCTTCGGGTGGGAGGATCGTCGAGTCCGGAGACGATAGATAAAGAGACCTC
>JADFGN010000314.1 GCA_022567695.1 Candidatus Poribacteria bacterium
TCAAGGTGGCATCCGCCGGAGATACGACGACCCGATCGCCGGCGGCAACCAGATCCACATAGGGCATCTCCTTCGTTTCATCTCGAAGGCGTTCTTCCGCTTCGACGATATGATGCCTCAATGAACAGTGAAAGATCTCATCGTCTATTTGAACTTCATAATCGCCACTTCGAGCTTTAATGACGATTCCTTCAGCCATATTCTTTCTCCCTTATTGTGCTACAGACACAAAATAAAAGCAATAAAAAAATGTAGGGATGGGATCTTTTCGCGGAAAGGGGAGTCGAGCCCGGAGACGAGTCGCTTCCACACGATTCCCATACTTCATAAACCTTAGGATTATATTTGCACCTTGCGAGGACGTCATCCTTCAGACCTTTGAGACGCTCAAACCAGACGTTTAATTCTCCAAGTGAATCGTCACTTGGATTAACATCTCCTCATCGGAAATCACCTCTTCCCCATTCGCCGTGTATTGCGTCTCTATCCACTTGAAAACCGCTTCAACGGCGGGGTGGTCTTCGTTGATTGGTTCTTTGTTTTCCAATTCCAGATAGCGATTCATCCAGTAGAGTACGCCCAATTTTCCTGAACTTTTGTTGATTGCTACATCTACTGATTCAGGCTTATCTTTTGCTTTGCGTAATTGTTTATCTCTGTCAGCCTTTCCCACCTCCATGCCGGATAGGCTGCGGATAATATCTTTGGCGATATGGGAACGTCTAAAAGCGTAATGGTCTGGCTGAGGTCGCTCAAAATCTGTGTATTTGCCGAGGTCGATTCCGCAACAGAAAACGACTGGTGGCTCCCCACGTCGTCGCGATCTCCCCTGGGCGATCGCATGGGCTTCACTCGACTTTCGAGTAAACCATATTTTTTTAGCTTTTCCTTTTGCTTTAAATCCCTCCTCTATAATCGATTTTGCCCGGTCTTCCGTTGTGCCATGCCAGACACGAATGGTGCTCGCAAGTTCTTCTTTATCAATAAAACGGCTTATCAATTGAGGTTGGACACCGTGAAGAATGGCGAACTCTTCTAACGTCAGATCTGGATTCAATGCCACTTGTTTTTGAAATTGTTCTGCCATCCACGCAAAGTCGGAATCTTCAAAACGCCGCTGATAACCATTCTGCCATTTTCGACCTCTTTTGCCCCTTTTTGCCAATCTAAGCCTCCCACTTCGGGTGAATCATCTGTGCCTCTATCCACCGACACAGGATCTTATCGGATGCATGATGCTGAAATGTACGCTTGAGTTAACTCGGTGTACGGAGAATTAGCGCGTTCCCAGTCTTCACGCAGGATTCCCATATCGTAAAGATTTTCGTCAACTTCGCTTTCAACTTCCGCAAAAGATTCAACATCGATATACCTCAGTCCACTGTTCTCAAAACATTGAAAAGCGTGTTCGTTGTCAAGATCGACTTGAAGCAAAAAAGCGTCCACACCAAGCTGTTCAAAAGCGAGCGCAGTTGCCAATTTGACCGCCTCTGTGCCGTATCCTTGATGACGAGAATCTGGCCGAATAACGATAAATTCCAGCCAAGCGTAGCGGGAGACGCCCTTCGGATGGGGAGAGGAACTCCACGCAAATCTGCCGCCAATGCGCTTGATGAGCATAAAGCCGAGAAGTTCACCGATTTTCAAATCGATTGAATATGGGTAAGTATCTGCATCTGCGAGCCAGCGATGCCAATTACCAACATACGTTTGCAATGCTATCGGTTCGGTTTGAGTGGTTGCACGGAGTATCGGTTCATTAACCCAACCCCAGATCTGGCGCAAGTCCCGTTCCTCTGTTGTTCGTAACGTAATTCTACCCTTTAAGACCCGCTCCCAGAATTGGATTTTACCCCGCAATTCACTTAAGCTGATTCTGCCAGTACGGACGGCCGATTCTGCCCGCTGAGTCATGTGTAGATTCGGATGAGCAACAAGATGAGTTCGTTTCAATATCCCTTTAGAAGCCCCAAGCCCCCGCTGGTATTTCCGAGTCCTGTTCATTAAATAGTGGATGATAGCCGGAGCCGATTGATCTGGTTGCAAGTTTGTGTCTCCTTTTCCGGTTATTGAGTGCTTTCATTTGTGTCAATGTCTTCGTTGGTTTTCCATTTATACACACAAATGGATGCACTTTTTTCACACATCTAATCTTCAGTGTGACTTCACAGAACGAGTCACCTATTCATCTTAACGGCTTGCAACTGCTCGGCTAAATGGAGCGGCGAAGTGGCGAATTTGACGATTGCGCCAGCGAGTTCGTAATCATGCACGGCACTATCGCCAATCCCCCATTTGGACTGTTCTTCGGGATTCATGACGATTACTTCATGGCTACGAGTGACCAGTTTTTCCATCAGTTTGCCACTGTGTGGACCAATCCGTTGACCGTATTTATCAGGACTCTTTTGTCGCCATGAGCCCTGATAATCCCGGCAATCCCCGACGATAATCAGAGTGGTTCGTGCAGAGATCGGTGCTTTATCCAGCAATTGTTGGAACGATGTTTCGTAGTTGCTATATCCAGCGAAGTTGTCAAGATGGGCTACGAACTTTTCCGGGAATGGGACATATTTGGTGACATCAACGATGTCGGATGTAAAACTATACACCCGGAGTCTTCGCGCAGTTTTTTCAAGTGCTCCTGCGAACAGCATCGCACTAACAGCCCACCAGATCTGACTGCCGCTTGTATCTAACGCCAAGACAATATCTTCCCACAAGACCTTTTCACGATAGATGAACTCCATCGGAATCCCGCCGTATTGGAGGCTCTGCCGTACCGTTTTCCGGACATCAAGTACGCCTGAAGCACTTTTGGCATATATCGGCATACGGCGGCTCAACAGACGGTACATCGCTGTGCTAAGTTGCCGAACAACTGCGCCTTGCAATCCGGCTTTGGACCTGTATTGAGTTAGTAAACGCTCCAGCATCTCAACGCTTTTTAGATGGGTTTCTGCGCCCGCGCCAGCAACTGTCGTCTGCGCCTTCAGGTGTTCATCGAAACGCTTACTGTATTCGACAAACTCCGTCGGTGTAATCCACTCCTGCAATAACAGACGCCCAACCACATATTCCAAACTCTCCAAAAGTCGCGCCTGTTCCTGCTCTGTTAAGAACCAAAGGTCTAGTGACAGCAGATGTTGTTGCGTCAAGTTCCGCCCTTGCTCTGGATTCATCAACCGTGCCAGTCGCCCCCCAAGACTCGGTTTGACCTCGCCGTTGACCAGCTCACTCACGAATGCCCTCGCCAGGCTCTGTGCAGCCTCCGGGGATAGTGGCAGATTAAAGCGTGAAGTGGTCGATATTCCCATGCGCCCGTTTGAATTATCGGTTGTCGAGTGTTGTCCCTTTACACCTTCCGCCGTTCCGTTTTCCCCATTTCTCGCTGTGGGTTGTGGACCTTTCCCATCTTCTCCAACGCCATTGCCTGCGTCTTCAGCTTGCGAATTCTCCCTATCTTCCATCCCTTCCTGCTGCTCATTTCTTCCTTCCTCAACTCCCTCTTGTCCACTATCTCCCGATTCAGATTTTTCATCCCCATTCCTGTCCTCTTTCATTCCCTGTTCTCCCGTCCGCCCTTTTTCGCCTTCTCCATCCGCCATCCGTTCCGCGTTTTCTTCTGGCATTACACGAAGGTTTTCCAACAAATCGGTAATCTGTTCCAAATCTTGCCCCGACAGGTTATCATGTGCAAATTTGGCGAGTTTCTCAAGCAGTTCCGCTCGATCGCTCTTTTGCGCAGTGGTCGATGATTTCCCGTTCGATTGTTGATGTTGGGCGGAGGGAAAGCCCGTCTGATTGGGCATGGTTTCTTTCGATTCTGATTGATTGTCGTTTCCATCCGCTGCCTCGCGGTTGTTACGCTCTCTTTCAGAGGATGTGCCACTGTCCGCTCTATTTTGATCTGTGAACGCTACCGTTTCAGAATCCTCTTTCTCCTCAAAGACACTTGCCAGTTCAGCATGGGTTTCTCCGCCATCGGAAAGCGGTCGTCCGGTGAAAAATAGGTGGAACAGCTTACGGACGATGATCTCTGATTCGCTATCTTTGGCGAGGCATGCGACGGTTGCTTCCTCCAAGAGATGCTTATCCGCTAATGCAATGTGCACGGTGTCGTTGGTGAAATCAACGGATTCGCTCGGACGGATGGAGACGCCACAAGCTCTGCATAATTCAACAAATTTCATCAATCGATTAACGGGCATTTTTCTTTTTTCGCTTTCCTCCGCTTAACTTGCCAGTGGTTGAAGTTCCGAGTGTTTTGAGCATAACCGCTTCATCTTCGATGTCTTTACAGATCGCGGCAAGGGTCAACAGGAGCTGTTCATGAGTTGCCTTTTTTAAGCTTGGGCCGAACATATTGATTAAGTCCGACACCCACTGCACGGTTTCCGAAGGTGCCGGATGGTGTTGGAGGTCGAAATCCCGCAAATTCTGAACCGTACGGACGATCTGTTCCACGAGGTCTTGAGGAGCGTCTGGGAGGTTTGCCAACACGATTTGAACCTCGGTTTGAAAGTCGGGATTCGGAATAAAGATTCGACGACATCGACGCAAGAAAGCATCAGGCAGCCGGACAGTGCCAACATCTGTATCGCGGTTGACCGTAATGATTACGTTGAATCCTTCTTCAGCGGTTATTTCTCTCTGCAACGCAGGCACATAAGTTCGTTTATATTCGATCATGTCAAAAAACACCGGAAATAAAGTGTCGCGTCCACACCTATCGAGTTCTTCGATGATGAGAACACTGCCCTGCTGCATCGCAACAATCGCGGCGGAAGGCACGTAATAGTGTTCATATAATGCCGTAAAATCTGAAGTCTGCTTCGATTCGCGGGTATGATGGGATTCTGCCAGCAGTCGTTTCCAATCCACGTCTCCGAGAATGTGCGTCAATTCAGTATCTTCGGTAATGTCAATTTTTATAGCTTCTACATCCGTGATTGCCTTCGCCCAATACCGTGCCGCCAGCGATTTTCCGGTGCCCGGTGGACCTTCTAGGATAAATGGTGTGCGCTGTTGGATATAAAATTTCATCAGTCCTTCCTTCTCTGGTGGAAGGACGGGAATAACATTGTGCATAAACTTCCTTTCGCAAAATATATTAGCTTACCTCTGTTCGCCGATTATATAACCACATTGGACGGGAAAAATTCAAAGTGTTTTCATTCACAGATCCACTGCTTTCTCGACATCATTGGCGTCGCCCTCTCTTTTACTATACCATATACAATCGAAGGATACCACCTGCTGATTCTAACCAGAAAGCGAATTTGCTGCGTGCGGAGTTTTGAGCGGTCTATGGCACCTTTGTTTCATATTGACAACCTTTCCTACTTTTGCTACAATACGGCGCACAGACAGCTTCTATCATTTCGTGAGGGTAGATTCATGATGACCAGACGGATTATTCCCTGCCTCGATGTTCGGGCGGGCAAAGTAACGAAAGGGATTGCTTTTAAGGGAAATGTTGATGTCGGCGAGCCGGTAGAGATGGCAAGATTTTACTACGAAAGCGGTGCGGACGAACTGGTATTCTACGATATTACAGCAAGTAATGAGAAACGCGACATCATGATCGATGTTGTTTCAGCGGTGGCGGCGGAGATCTTCATTCCATTCTCCGTTGGGGGCGGGCTACGAACGCTCAAAGATATGCGTCGAGTGCTTCTTGCCGGTGCGGAGAAGGTCAGCATTGATTCTGGTGCGGTGAGGAATCCGCAACTCATCGCGGAAGGGGCGAAGGCGTTTGGCAGTCAGTGTGTGGTGCTGAGTATGCAGGTGAAGCGTGTCCCGAAAAGTGATCAGATTCCGAGCGGTTATGAGATCCATATCGACGGTGGACGTCGTCCGGTCGGTTTAGATGCGCTTCAGTGGTCGAAGCAAGGTGTTGAATTGGGAGCCGGCGAAATTGTCGTCAACAGCATTGATCAGGATGGGACAAAGGCGGGATATGAACTTCGCTTAACAAAGGCAATCGCAGATTTAGTGCCTGTGCCTGTCATTGCTTCCGGGGGCGCGGGAAGTCCGCAACACCTTTGTGATGTCTTCGTCGAAAGCAATGCGGACGCTGCAATTGTAGCCTCTATTACCCACTATGGAGAATTCACAATTGAGAATATCAAGCACTTCCTTGAAAGCAAAGGTGTGCCCGTACGGAATACATGGTAAAGTCAGATTGCAAGACATGAGCTACATTTGGACAAATTCGAGTTATGAATGTTATAATTTAACAATGCATTGTCTATCACAATTTCAAAAGAACCAGGAGGGTTATAAAAATGATAAGAAGATTTCGCTTCCTATCTGCGTGTTTTATCGTCGTGGCTTTGAATTTCGCGGGTTACGGTTTCGCCGAAATTAACCTGGAGAACCTTGCCGGACTGTGGCTCTTTGACGAGGGCAATGGAAAGAAAGTCGAAGACATTTCTGGCAACGGGAATGATGGAGAATTTGACAAGGGGCCGAAGTGGGCAAAAGGTAAATTTGGGCAGGCCTTGGAATTTGATGGAACGGCAAATTTTGTCATCGTTCCTCATAACGACATGTTTAATTTTGAGGATGATGATTTTTCAATAGGCTGTTGGATGGACGCACAGAATTTGGATGCCTAC
This sequence comes from Candidatus Poribacteria bacterium, assembly GCA_022567695.1. GTDB lineage: Bacteria > Poribacteria > WGA-4E > WGA-4E > PCPOR2b > JADFGN01. The sequence goes on from JADFGN010000314.1 coordinate 6,624, forward strand.
GTCATCATCAAGAGGAATGGCGGCGGTTTCTGGGCAATGAGTGCAAGTATAGATAGAAACACGGGGTTCTTTATCTTCGAGGGCGGCGGACAGCATATCGACGATGGAAAGACCGAAATCGTCAAAAAAGGGTGGCACCATACTGTAGCAGTGAGAAGAGACGGGAAAATCTCTCTTTATGTCGATGGAAAACTTGAGACAGACCGAGATGTCGCGGCAAATATGGACAACGGAGCGTTCATCAGGTTTGGCGGTTGGGGTTCCGAAAATCTAATTGGCGGTCTTGACGAAGTTTTCATCTCTAAGAAGGGGGTTGCATTCACGGAGGAGGATATTCAAACCATCTTTGAAAAGGGGTGGGATAAAGCACTTGCCGTCTCCCCTGCAGGCAAATTAGCCACCGCTTGGGGTGCTGTCAAAGCCCAATAAAGATGGTAAGTAATGCACTGTGAAATTAGTTTTGATGGGCTGTTGTGAGAGGGTTGCACCCTCGAACCGGGGGTACAACCCCCTTACAACGCTTCTAGCCTAACGAGTCATAATTTATTTCCCAAAGCAGTAATACCAAATTTTGATGTATCGGCTACTAACCTTTTCAAAGCTGAATCACAGAATAAGTGGCCATATTCACTAAGGAATGAATTTCGCACCACAAAACTATTGACATACCCTGGGGTGCGCTATTACCGAATTAAGTGGCTTTCTTAACCCACTTCTCCAGAGCCTCACGGAAATCTTTGGACTTTACAGGTTTGGCAATATAATCGTCCATCCCCGCTTCAAGGCATTTTTCTTTATCTCCGTGCAGGGCATGAGCCGTCATGGCAATGATGGGAACGGAGGCTTTAGCTTTGTAAGGAAGATTTCGTATGGCTTGGGTCGCTTCATAACCATTCATCTGGGGCATCTGAATATCCATGAAAATAATGTCAAATGGTATTCGGTTGAAAAGATCGAGGCACTCCAGTCCATCGGCGACCACGCTGACTCGACAGCCAAACATTTCAAGAATCCCCTTGGCGACTTTTTGGTTGGGAATATTGTCTTCTACAACTAGGGCGCCTATGCGTTTATCCTTTGAGTCAGCCACGGTCGCTCTTAGTTTTCTCTGTTCAGCCACAGTATGGCGGCTGATTAAACCTTTACCTGTTTCTTCTAGATGTGCTCCCCAAACCATCATCAAGGTATCCATCAGTTGAGATTGGTGAATGGGTTTAACGAGATAGCCTGCAAAGCCTTTGTCGAGCAGTCGCTTGGCATCACCACGCATCCCCAGAGAAGTTAGCATCACCAAAACGGTATCTGCAATTTCAGGATCGGCTTTAATCGCTTCACCCACTTGCTCTCCATCCATACCTGGCATCTGCAAATCGAGAATGGCTATTTGATAGGGATCGTTCTGTCGTTTGGCTTCTTTAAGTACCTTCAGCACCTCTTCACCTGAAGCAAATTGACCATTACGCATACCCCAACTGGTAATTTGCTCATGCACGACTTTGCGGTTGACTTCAATATCATCAGCAATCAGCACCCTGACACCTTGAATGCTTTTGGTGGGGAATGGTTCTGAGCGCGCATTTTTGTCAACTTTAAGGGGCAAAATAAACCAGAAATGTGCACCACCTTCGCTACAATTTTCAGCACCGATCTCACCAGACATCAGCTCAACCAGTCTTTTAGAAATTGCCAAGCCTATGCCTGTGCCTCCATACTTGCGCGTAGTCGAGCTGTCAGCCTGCGTGAATTCACCAAATAAATGTTCAACTTGATCTTCTGAGATGCCAATACCCGTATCTTCAACGCTGAACTTAAAGAGCGCGGCGCCGTTAGATTGAATCTGCTCAATGGTGATTAAAACATATCCGGAAGAAGTGAACTTAATGGCATTGCTAACAAGATTTGTCAAGACTTGGCGAACCCGACTGGGGTCGCCAATAACATAGCGTGAAGTGTTGGGCACATACCTCAAGATAAGTTCAATGTTTTTCTTATCCGCCTGGGCCGACAAAGCATCTACTACGTTATCAGCGGCTGTCCTAAGATCAAATGGAATATTTTCAACCTCCAATTTGCCCGCTTCAAGTTTTGAAAAGTCAAGGACGTCGTTGATGATAACCATAAGGTGTTCACCGGACAGTATGATGGTCTCTACGCAATCAAGTTGGTCTTCATTTAATTCCATGTCCATCAAAATCTCTGCCATGCCAATAACACCATTCATGGGAGTACGGATTTCATGGCTCATGTTAGCAAGGAAATCACTTTTGGCGATGTTGGCGGCTTCGGCAGCTTCTTTAGCCTTTTTGAGTGCGTCTTCTGCCATCCTTCGTTCAGTGATGTCGCGAACATTGGCCAATGCAAACACTTCGTCTAATTTGAGAAATCTCACATGAACAGGGAAGGTCTCGCCGTTTTTCTTTTTATTCATC
>JADFGN010000315.1 GCA_022567695.1 Candidatus Poribacteria bacterium
AGATCTGTCAGCCCTTGAATCCTTGTAGGAAAGGACTAAGGGAACAGTTAAGGACGTAGAAAAAATAAAACATCCCAACTGGTACCATTCTGAGTGAAACAAACCTTCCCGATCTATCAGGGGGGAGGGGTAGGGGAAGTGGGTTTTGACTCAGTTTTATATTGGATTCAATTTGACATTTTCTTGTCCGAATGCGACGTTCGGTTTCAGTTACGCAATTTAAAGGCCAAGCTAAAATTTACGCTATTTTTTGATTGATTCGTGTAAAGCGGCGTCGAGGAGCGGTGGCTTTCTGCGATTCAGCGATGCGATCCAAAGCGGCTTGTGTATTGTCGATGTCCGCTTTCGCCTCAAGTTCGGTAAAAATCTTCATCGCCTCATTGAGTTGATCCCTTGCCTTTTCCTTATCCGGTTGGGGGTTATCCAACAGACAAAGCGCATATTCATACTGGGCCTCCGCTTGGTTCAAGCGAGACTTGCATTCGACCGCCGTTTCGATGCTCCGTCGAAAGAAGATATCGGCTTTGCTCCAATTCTTCCGACGATGCTGCACCTGGCCAGCGAATTTATAGGCATCGGCCAATTGCGATTGACTACCAAGTAGACCAAAGGTCTTAATCGCATGCATACAGCATCCTTGAGCAAGCTCTAGGTCTGAGAGTTTCAACGCAAGTTCGGTGTAGCTGAGATAAATATGACCCATCAGATATAGATTCATCAGTTTTTGAGCATATTCCAGGCTTTTTTGATAAAACGCTCCTGCGTCTTGCCATTGCTTGAGATCCACACATAGCATCGCCATATTGTAGTGTACGTGTGCTAAACCACGCTCATCATCAATTAAGGTGTAGGCCTCTACACTCGTTTCATAATAAGAAAGGGCTGGCTGAAAGTCTCCCCTGACCGTTGCGAGGATGGCGAAATTCATGTGGACATCGGCAATCAGGCGTTCAGCCCCTTCTGTGGACTGGGCGATTGAAAGCGCTTTGTTGTAATTTTCTTCAGCCGCTGAATAGTTATCGGACTGGAATTCGTTCCACCCCATGTTGATATAGAGCTGGGCAACCCAATAAAGCTCTTCAATCTCTTCATAGATGGCCAAACTGGCTTGATACTGCTTGTTTGCCTCACCAAAGTCGCGATGCTTGGATTTAATGCGCCCGATAGCCTTGAGAACCATCGCTTTTTGAGATAGATCATCTTTGCAGTAATCTAAAGCCTGGTAAAATTGGTCTAGGGCAATATCCCATTGAGTTAACAAGTCGTACGTTTTCCCTAACTTAATCAGGAGTGTTGCTTTCTGAGCATCATTCAGATGCCCACTCTCAGCGAGCTTTTGAAGTACTTTAAGTGGTGGACAAAGGGTGTTTAATATCACCTGCTGCTTCTCTTGCATCTTCTGCACAAGCTCACCCACCAATGCCTGTTGATTGGCGGAAACCATCAATCTTTCAATCGAACTTGTCGCCGCGTGGATCTCCTCTGCCAACGGTTGATGCCATTCAGAGATAGAATCCGCCGTCAGTTCATGAACTGTCTCTAGCAATATACTCAATTGCAAGGTTTGAACAGGATTTAATATGGGGATTGAATCTAACATTGGCTTTCTCCAAAAAATAGGGATAGGTTAAATCGCTACGAAAGACAGATTAAATTAGAATTTGGACACGAGCTTGTATTGGTTAAGTAATTCTTGCACAAGCAGTGCCAACAATCAAACTCATGCCAAACGCTCATCTCTTGTGAAGAGCGAAGGTTAGAAATTGTTCCATAACAGCGCAATTTGTTCCGTAATGAAGCAGGTTGTTTCGTAACGGAACAAATGACGCCATTGAATCGTTAAATTTCCTGATTTTTGCTGATGGATACCGCAGGATAGGGATCGAAAAAGCCGAAGCAGGGCGTTCCAAGAGGAAGGGAAAGCGAAGAATTATAGGAAGCACACGACATGTGTATCTCCAACTCACCTGTCACAGTTCAATTCACATTGCGACAGAAAACGCAACCTTCAGGAAATGTGGGATTCTTCTTGTATCAACTGTCTATAGAGTTTATTACGACTAATGCCTAACAGACGAGCCGCCGCTGAGACGTTTCCTTCGGCCCGCGCTAACGCACGTTTGATGAGGATCTTTTCTGCCTCTCGAAGATTCAACGGCATCTCAAGATTCGCTAACTCCGAATCAGACTCAGAGGTAGGGGCGGATGTAATGCTTATACTGTTGTCATGTGAGACGGCATGCGTAAAGTGCAAATGTTCCAGCTGAACCTCTGCCTTTCCACTTTCGATGAGCGCACCTTCGATGACGTTCTTCAATTCTCGCACATTACCCGGAAAATGGTACGAGGCCAGAATCTCAAGCACGTCGGGGTTTAAAGGATGCGGGTTTATTCCCATTTCAGTAGCGAAAAAGTTGACGAAGTGATGTGCCAATAAGGGGATATCTTCCTTCCGATCGCGCAGTGGCGGTACTTTCACCCTGAACCGTGCGAGACGAAAGTAGAGATCTTCCCGAAATAGTCCGTTTGCCATTCGTTCTTGAATATTAGCGTTGGTGGCCGTAAGGATTCGGGTATTGATATGCCTTTCTTGAATGCTGCCGACAGGCGTAATGTAACCCTCTTCAAGGACACGCAAGAGCTTGGGTTGTAATTCGAGTGGCATATCACAGATCTCGTCAAGAAACAACGTGCCACCGCTGGCAAGTTCAAAGTAGCCTTTCCGACTGGCGTTTGCGCCAGTGAATGCCCCGCGAATGTGTCCAAATAGAGTAGATTCAGCCAATTCGCCGGGAATCGTGGAGCAATTTACAGGAACGAAGGGAGAGGAAGCCCTAGGCCCCCCAAAATGAATGGCACGCGCAATTAGTTCTTTGCCGGTTCCGCTTTCGCCTTGAATCAAAACGGATGTCGTTTCAGTGGCCTGGAGAAGGCTGATATTTTTCAGGATTTTCTGAACCGTCTCACTCTTTCCAATAAACCCGGAGATTCCCCAACGCTCCGCTTCACGGTCAGAAATCATCGATAACTGTTCGGCTAGATGATCGCGTTCACGCAGCACCGCTTGGTAGCGCGTAGTCCGTTTTATTGCGCTTTCTAATGCATCCAATGTAAAGGGCTTTTCGAGGAAATCGTGTGCACCCATACGAAGTGCCTCAATTGCGATATCCTTGTCGGCAAATGCTGTGATAATAATGACTTCGGTTGAAGGGGAGAGTTCTTTTATACGTCTTAGGACGGTCAACCCATCGACTTCGGGCATAGAAAGATCGGTGATAACAATGTCTGCCGCCGATTCTTTGAACGCCTTCAAACACTCTCGTCCATCGCTACAAGTACGCACATCATAGCCCATCTGTTGGAGACGACGAGAGACGGTTTTTCTGATGCTAGGTTCATCATCAGCAACTATGATAGAAATGGATGGTTCTAGATTTTTTGTCATTTTTTTGGGCAAGAATTGCCCCTCCTTACTCCGCAAGTTGTTTATTTAATTTCCCATTTCTTATAATTTACTTAAGTTACATTTGCGGCACGGCTTGTTTTTTAAGTGGTAAGTTGACGTAGAATCGCGTGAATTTCCCCAATTTACTCTCAACGGTAATTAAGCCACCGTGATTTTTGATGAGACGGTACGAGGTAGATAAACCGAGTCCGGTTCCCTGACCGAGTGGCTTCGTGGTAAAAAAGGGATCGAACAGACGACTAAGATTCTCCGGCGCAATTCCACAACCGTGGTCTTCGACAATGAGTTGCAAGTGAGGTTTACCCTCATGATGGATGTGGGTCGCACTCACGGAGAGGATCTTATCCGGAGCACCGACAGGAAACCGTTCGTTTAAAGCATCACAGCTGTTGAGTAATAGGTTCATGATGACCTGCTGAATCTGACCTGCCCGGCATTGAAATGCTGGCAGATCTTCGGGAACGTCGATGCGAAGTTGAATCCTGTATTTCTGAATCTGCTTGCCGACTAACGCCAGAGATCTTGAGACAATATCGCACAGCCTGTTCATTCGATACTCTTCTTCCTGCTGTCGAGAGAAGTTCAGCAAGTTTCGAACGGTTTTGACAATCCGTTCACCTTCAGACTTAATCAACTCAGCGAACTCCCAATTATCAGAACCTTCCTCAAATTCAGGGACTAGCATTTCTGCACAATTCAGCAACCCATTGATAGGATTGAGAATTTCATGTGCAACGCTTGCCGCCAATTCACCAATCGCCGCCAATTTTGAGGCATCTATGAGTTGAGCCTCCGCCAATTTCCGGTCAGTGATGTCGATCGCGATGCCGAGGACAGCTGGATCATTCGAGTCGGATTCTGAGTATGGTATTTTTGTCACCTGTAAAATTCGTCGATTTCCATCTTTATCGGTAAAATCTCGCTCTGGTATTAACTTCTGCTCGCCGCTCTCGATGACCTCTAGGTCGTCCTTTATCATTTCGGCGACCTCTCTGGCGTTTTTATGAATTTCCGCGTGATTTTGACCTATCAATCTTTCAATAGTCGTGCCATACGCATCGGCAACCGCTTGGTTAGCGATTAAAAAATTGCCGTTTCGATTCTTAACGAAAATATGGTGGGGTACGAGATTTATAATCTGGCGCAGACGCTTTTCACTTTTGCGTAATTCTTCTTCAGCGTACCTCCGATCGGCAATCTGCTTTTTCAAATTCTCATTAGTCCGGCGAAGCGTAGCAGTCCTTTCTTGAACACGGCTTTCCAAATCCTCTTGGGCTTTACGCAATTTCCTTTCCATTTGGTGTTTATATAGAGCGATTTCGATGGTGCTACGTAACTCTGCGATTGAAAACGGTTTGATAATATAACCGAATGGTCCCGTGACCTTTGCTTGCTCTAACGTACTCTCATCAGCATTAGCAGTCAAATAGACCACCGGAACATCAAACTGCGTATAAATCTGTCTCGCGGCTTCAATCCCGTTCATCTTTCCTCTTAATTGGATATCCATTAACACTAGATTGGGTTGGGTCTCCGCCGCCTTTTTGATGGCCTCCTCTCCGGAGGCAACCGTAGCCGCGATTGCATATCCCGAGCGCTTCAACTTGCTTTGGATATCCCTTGCGACGATGTTTACGTCTTCAACAATCAAAACGGTGTTCTTTATCATTGGATGGGGTCCTCCACTGGAAACGTAATCTGAAACACTGTACCACGATTTCTGTTCAATGTGATGCTTCCCTTAAGCTGATCAGTTAAGATACAGACCAGTTGTAACCCCAATGATTCGGTTTCTCGGAAGTCCAAATTGTCAGGGAAGCCAGTTCCGTCGTCACGAACAATCAAAGTCAATTGACCGTCTTTCTCTGGACGAAGAGTGATATGGATTTCGCCATGGTGCCTAGATGGGAAGGCGTGTTTAAGACAGTTTGAGACCAGTTCGTTGAGAATCAACCCGCATGGAATGGCGGCATCAACGTTGAGAGGAATTTCATCAACCTCAATCGTCGAAATGATACCATACGAATGGCTTTCGTAAGCATTGAACAGACTATATACTAGGTCGTTAATGTATTTTCCAAAATCAATCCGCATCAGGTCTGCAGATTGGTACAATTGTTCGTGAATCAGTGCCATCGACCGGATTCGGTTCTGGCTTTCAGTGAACGCAGAGAGAACCTGTGGGTCGGTGAGTAAATCGGATTGAAGATCGAGTAGACTGGCAATAATCTGTAGATTGTTTTTCACCCGATGGTGGATCTCCTTCAATAGCATTTTCTTTTCTTGAAGAGATGCTTGAAGTTCTGATACCGCCTGCTGGCGTGAACACAGATGTCCAAGCACAGATGCGTACAGGGCAAGGCGTTTACATTCGCTTTCTGTAATTGGCTGACGAGACAACAGGTTATCCATACGGATTATGCCTATGGCCTCTTTACCATCCCAAATTGACGCCACAACGTGTGTTCCCGTACCAATTGGCTCGCCATTGGCGTTATGCAGAGGTGCGATATTTTGGATGGATGTGGATTTATTGAGCATCAGCACATTCTTTTCCATCTGATCCACACGCCTCCGCTGTCCTCGCTGGTCACAGATGTGTCCATTTTTATCTATTCCGAAAGAACCTGACAGGAAATCGCGGTCCTCTTCACAAAACCAAACTCCGAGACAATCAAACCCCAGCCGACTGCGCCCAAGTTCTACTGTGCGTCGGCAAAGTTCATCGAAAGAATCTATTTTGGAAAGTGCATTACTCACTTCAACCATGGACGTCCATTGCTTCTGTATTGCCGCCTCCTCTGCGCAATGAAAAAGCGCATTTGCACTCTGATTGGCCAGGACCATCAACGACGGAAGTTGAGATGAAAGAATCGGTTTTCGATACAAATAATTATCAACACAAAGAACACCAATAATCTTTTTCCCGACTCTCATTGGGACAGACGCATGGCTGGAAATATCTCCCTCTTCAGTTTGATAGCCTTCTCCATCTAAATCTTGAGTCAGAAAAAAGGGACGCTTTCCGAGTGCAATTTGACAGATGACAGTTGTTTCTTCAGGTCTTGATGGCGTTAGTGGAAACGCTGTCCGGGAAATATCCTCAACTTTGCCCTGCTGATTTATTCCAAGTTCGCCTCGCAATACGCCGCTGGCTTCATCCTTGAGAAAGACCCCGCATCGATCAAAACCGAGTGTTTGGGTGGCTTGATAAAGAATCTTCTCCACGGTGTCTCGTTGAGAAAAAGAGAAAAGGCTTGCGCTGGCATCGTGCAATGCCAATAAATCTTCATCCAGATTCTGGATAGCCGCTTGACTGACCTCTTTTTGCAACAGATCTTGATGCCGGGTTGCAATCATCATCATTGCATTCGCAAGCGATTCCCAGAACTTGATCTCCTCCTCGGTGTAGCGCGCCTTGCTTCGGGTTAATGTAAGCACGCCAACAGAAGTGGGAATATTCAGACAGCGGGTTTCATCACCCGACCACATGGTCTTTTGTTCTTCAAACGCAGTAAAGGCTGTTCTGACTTTGTTGAAAGGGAGTTCTTTCCAACCAGCGGGTGATGGATAGAGATAGTAATGAAATACGTTCTCAGATGCCTGCTTCAGATAAATCGAACACGTTTCAAAAGTCACTTCAAGCTGTCGAATTTCTTTGAGCGTTCGTTCTACTGTTTTCGTCAGATCATAAGCAGATTCCATCGAGAGAACGGCTTGAAGAATCTCATTTTGAATTTGTGAAATGCGATGAAGCATGATGATTTATTCCTTTATAATTTTGGAGAGTGATAGCTACTATTTATCTGTTGCCTATTTTTTGTCTGCTCAGTTAAATTTTAACACACAACAATTTGTGTTTCAACCCTGGTAAATCTTCGGTTTTATAGAACTATTCAATCCTCATTCTCTAGCAACTCCAATGAAGATTTTATTGGTTGATCTTTTGCTGAAAATGTAATCTGAAACGTCGTTCCGTTATCTCTATCCAGCGTAATGGTGCCTGCCAATTGCTCGGTTAAGGTACAGACCAGTTGCAATCCCAATGATTTGGTTTCTCGAAAGTCTAAATCGTTAGGGAAACCAATGCCGTTGTCACGGACAATCAGAGTTAACCCTTGCGAATCAGCCGAACGAAAGATTATATGGACTTTATTGCTTCCGTCCATTGGAAAGGCGTATTTGAGGCAATTGGAAACCAACTCATTTAGAATCAATCCACACAGAATGGCGGTATCAATGTCGAGTGAAATTTCATCGACACTAAACTTCAAGGTGATAGTATTCAAAGGCACTTGGTAAGCTTCGAACAAACTATACACCAGATCATAGATATATTGAGCAAAGTCAATCTCAGCAAGATTTTCAGATTGGTACAATTGCTCATGAACAAGAGCCATCGAGCGGATGCGGTGCTTTCTCGCAATGCCGGCTCTACCCGTTTGTGCCCGATTCGTTTGCTGGCTTGCTGTTCGATTATCGCCAACCGTACATTTAAAAATTCAGCTTCAATCGGCTTGATCAGGTAATCATCGGCACCCGCTTCGAGTAGCATCTGCAACTCTTCTGGTTGGCGGCTTACCGTGAGAAACACTATCACACTTTGGTCTCCATACGGTGCCCCCCGCATCTGGCGACAGAGTTGCAAGTCATCGACGCTCAAAATCACCAGCGAATAAACCTCCCGTTGATATGCGTCCCAGGCCGCTTCAGCATTTGAGCATGCAATGACTTCGTGTCCACGAGAACAGAGCATTGTTTCAAGTAACCGACGCATTGAGATATCATCTTCGACGACAAGTGTTTTCATTAGGTGATTTCCTCTGGCGGCGTTGGGGGAAATGTAATCTGAAATGCCGTCCCATCGCTCGTGTCCAGCGTGATGTCCCCTAGAATTTGGTCCGTTAAGGTACAGACCAATTGCAAACCGAGTGATTCCGTTTCTCGGAAGTCAAAATCTTTCGGAAAACCGATACCGTTGTCACAAACACTTAAAGTCAAAAGACCATCTTTTTCCGAACGAAGGCTGACTTGAACTTCGCCCTCCCGGCCGTCTGGAAAAGCGTACTTGAGACAGTTTGAGACCAACTCGTTTAGAATCAACCCACACGGAATGGCAGTATCAATGTCGAGTGAAATTTCGCCGACATCAAACTTCAGATCGATACCACTCGAATACGCTTCGTAAGCATTGAATAGACTATACACCAAACTATGGATGTATTCGGTGAAGTCAAGCTGTGCCAGATCTTCGGATTGGTACAACTGCTCATGAATCAGTGCCATCGACTGGATGCGGTGTTGACTCCCTTTGAAGATTTGAAGCAGGTATGGATCGTCGATTCCGTCGGTCTGAAGATTAAGCAAACTGGTGATAATTTGTAGGTTGTTTTTAACTCGATGGTGAACTTCCTTCAGTAGCACCTCTTTCTCTTTGAGTGAGGCTTTGATTTTTTCCTCCGCTCGCATACGTTCATATACTTCAAGTTGCAAGTCTTTGGTTCGCGCTTCTACACGTTTTTCCAATTGAGCGTTTGCCTCGGCAAGCC
>JADFGN010000316.1 GCA_022567695.1 Candidatus Poribacteria bacterium
CGCTGCCCCCGCCTCGGCCGCGCTCGTTTGATCGAACATGGAATGGCTATGCTGCTGGCGTCGGTGGGATGGGGATTGGCACAATCTCGAAGATCTTGGTGGTTGCCGGGAACATACAGGGGTACCATGTACAGTTTTGCGACAAAAAAGGATTAGCGATTCGCAACGGCGGCGTCTACACCCATGTGATTTACTCGAAAACGGGCGATCAGATCTCCCCGATCATTCCGTACGGGAAAGCAGATCTCTTGCTTGGTTTGGATATTTTGGAGGCGGTACGTGGCCTTGATTCAAAAGCGGGATTCCGGGTCGCATCGCCGGAAACTACGACCGCTGTTGTTAATACGGCCAAAACGGACACTATAACTGTCTTAATGGGCAAGGAAGATTTTAAGGTCGCGGAACTTGAGGCGTTGATACAAACTTATACAAAATCGGATGAATACTTCGGAGTAAACCTTTTCGAGGTTTCTGAAAAGTTGTTGGATAACAAACTTTATGCAAACATTATGCTGCTTGGCGTGGCTTTCCAACGTGGGCTTCTCCCACTTGAACTTGGAGCGATTCAGTTCGCGCTAAAGCAAATGGTGAAACCCAGCGATTTGGAAGCCAATCAACGCGCTTTTGAAATCGGTAGATGGCTTGCCATTAAGCCTGATGCTTTTTTGAAAAGCACAGGACACGGTACTTACGAGAGTACACTTCAAGAGAAACGCGGGGTGCTCGCGAAAAAGCGGCGAGGTAAAACCTTAGCACGAGAATATGAAACGCTCGTCCAACAGACTGTGGCGTCAATGGGGTTGGACGACGAGACCCATCGGGGATTCGCATTGCGTGTGTATGATGCCATCCAATTCGAGGATGTGGATTATGCGCGTTTATACGTCGAAAAGGTTAAACACATCCATGCCAAGGACTCCCCTGAAGAAAACTACCGCGCGACGAAAGCCGCCATTAAATATCTGCATAAAGTCATGATTATCAAAGATGAAATTTACGTCGCGCATTTGCTGACCAGCGAGGAAAAACTGGCGCGTGACAAAAAACGCTACAACGTTGATGAGTCCAACGGCGATAAAATAAAATACGTCCATCTCAACCGTCCACACATTACTTTCATGGGCTTCGATTTTGAGCGCGACATTAGCCCTAGACAGTGGCAGCTAAATTTGATGAAACGGATGAAGTTTCTTAGACGTTGGCTTCCAAAGTGGCACACAAAGGAAAAAGCATTCCGCGATTGGTACATTGCTGAAGTCATCGACACCTTTGCCCCGACGAACGCGAAAAGCTATGAGAACCACGTTCGTGCGCTAGAAACTCCCGAAGAAGTACGCGGCTATCGAGAGGTTCGCTATCCGAAAATGGCGGAGGCGCGGAAAGAGGTCGAGGCGTTGTTGGGAAAGTAATGAGGTAGGATACAAGGTTCAAAATGCAGGATGCACGCCTGAATTTCTGATTACGTTTCATGCGCATGCAAATCACGGGAAAAACCAAAATTGTTGGGGTCATCGGCGATCCGGTTGAACACAGTCGTTCGCCGCAGATGCACAATGCGGCTTTTGCGGAATTAGGGCTTGACTACGTTTACGTGCCTTTCCATATTCGGCCTGATGAATTGCACGCAGCGATTGAAGGATTTAAAGCAATCAACGTCGTGGGGATTAATATCACCATACCTCACAAACAGGCGGTCATCCCATTTGTTGATGAAATCTCGCGTGAGGCGGAGTTAATCGGGGCTGTCAACACACTGATTTTCAACAAAGGAAAAATTGCTGGCGATAACACAGATGCCCCCGGATTCCTACAAGCGATGCAAGAAACCGGACTCGACATCCCCAAAGGAGAGTCCGCTGTCGTTATCGGTGCGGGGGGATCGGCACGTGCCATCGTCGTCGCATTGGCTCTCGCCGGGCTTCAATCCATTACCATCGCCAATCGTACCGTATCCAAAGCCATCGCGCTTGCTAGCGATTTGTCGGAGAAAACAGGTGTTCCTATGGAGGGAATGGGGCTCGATAATCCACGCCTGCCGGATGCCGTTGCAATAAGCACCTTAGTCGTCAACACGGCGTCAGCCAGTATGGACACCTCGCATCCGCCGTTAATCCAGACGGAATGGCTGAACCCGCAATCTATCGTGTACGATATTATTTACACACCACCGAAAACCCGCTTGATGACAGCTGCCGCCGAGAGGGGATGTCACGTTATCGGTGGGCTGGGCATGCTTGTTCATCAAGGCGCAATCGCGTTTGAAAAATGGACAAAGGTCGTACCGCCAATTAAAATTATGCGACAAGCCCTGCAAAATGCATTAGACCAAAGGTGAATGGTAACCGTTCAGGTACAAAGCAAAGAGGCATCCAGATGCCGTCAACATTTGGGAGGGCGAGGCTCCCGCCGAGCTTTCAATTCGGTTCGGCGGGAGCCTCACCCTCCCAGACCACCTGAACGGTTACGGTGAATGTGAAGCGTTATCATCCGGCTTACAACATACAATATTTCCAATTTCGGGTGAAGTTGAATTATGAACGATTCAAAGTCTCCATCAACTAAGGTTGATATTTTCGGTACCCAATATTCAATAAAACCGACTGAGGACTTGCCAGAAGGCGATATCCGTGCGTTAGCAAATTACGTTGATCTGATGATGCGCCAGATGAGTAATAAAGGCTATGATAAAGCCGACGCAACTATTCTCGCTGCCCTCAACATTGCCTTGGAAATGCGTAAAGATCGAAAACGATATGAAGGGGTAATTCAACATTTGGTTGAAAGGATGGATGAAGCGGTGGCTGAAGAAGTCCTCAATGAAAGATTACGCGACACTTCAACATTTAACCCGGAAAGCGAGTCACAAAGCCAGAGTTAGACCAATCGTTAAACAGTTCAAAACTCCATTTTTCAGGGGAAGTGTGCCAAAAAACGGCAACATCGAAAGTACCTTTGATTTTTGTAACCGTTCAGGTCATCTGTGAAACACCGAGATGGGCGGAGTAATACCGGAACGGAGTCGATAAAATGTGACAGAAAACAGAGATGCAGGATTCAGGCTGTATCTGGCATCTTGCTCAAAGCATCTTGCATCGTTTGGCCCACTTGAACACTTACTGATTTTTGTTGACCCAAAAGTGGAAAACTGGTAAAATGACTTTCGTATATTTCCAAAGTGGGCAGTGAAAGCTGGCCAAATAGAATAGTTTTTTGCACTTCATCAACTTTTAACATGAGTCAGGAGGTTATTGATGTTTTCGTTGAACCGAAAGTCGTCTTTTCATTTTCAAGTGAACCCAGTGGTCATTTTCGTTGTTGTCGGCTGCCTTTGGCTGAGTGTGTCCACCACGCTCGTGATGGCACACTCCGGCGGCGAAGTGATGAGCAAGAAAACTCCAAGCCCGATTACCATTGACGGGAACCTTGACGAGTGGGCTTTAGTCTTTGCCGAATCGTCACCCCTGCAAGATATTGTCGCTGACCCGCGAGCACATGGACAGGATTGGTACCAGGTTATGCTTGGGTCAGGCGGCGATACCAATGATGGTGGGCTACGAGTCAGCCGTGGTAGGTTCGATGGCGATGATGACTTTAGTGCTCGGTGGGCAACTTTGTGGGATGACGATTATCTCTATGTTGCCTTTGATGTGACCGATGATAGTGTGCATGTCTACGATAGGGATTACGAAGTTCGAGTCCCGGACATTGATGGGGTTTGGTTGCTATTCGATACCAAACACGACGCCCCGGTATTCGAGTACCCTAACCACGAATTTAATACAGGTGAGGTTGCCGGCCAGAGCAGCTATGAAGCAGACGACCACTTTTGGGCTTTTGCGTCTATAACCGCCCGAGGGGCGGGTACCGCTTGGGTGCGGGCTGATGCGGCTGACCCTTTCTTAAATGACCCTGCCAATGGACATGTCGCTGGTCAAGTTACCGCTACCGGCTATACCGCCGAAATCCGACTACCGTGGTCGGTTTTTGAGCCCTTCTTTGGCGGACCGCTTGTGCCTAAAGATGGCACAGTGATCGGGTTCGATATTACATTCACGGACGTTGATGGCGACCCACCCGGCACGTATGGAGCACCGCTTGGTGGGGCTATGGCTTGGTCGAGTGATTTCGAGAACGATAACAGTCCCGGCGTGTTGGGCGATCTCATCATCTCTGGTGAGGTAATCGCAGGCCCAACGTCTGTCAACCCCGCAGACAAACTGCCTACCATCTGGGGCCGCATTAAGGGCGAGTACAGGTAAGATTCATCGTCAAAATGCTTATCGATGATTGAGAATTTGGGATGTGCGTTCCAATTTGAGAACCAATAGGAACACACATCCCTTCCTGAGTCCGTCAACATGCTCTAATCCAAAAGCCCCGTTACAATTCCCATGCCGATTCGTGCCCCCATCTTTTTAATCTCAAATCGTGTACCGACCTGCATTGCCATCGACACATCAAGGGAAATTGACACCGATGCATGTTCTCCGGGGTTAATGATTGCCACATCTGCTGGTAGCTGGATGTGGCCGGTGACATCGATTGTCCATATATGAATGTGGGGCTTATCATTTCCGACAAGGGGTATGTGTGTTCCACACTCCTCTTGGGTCATGACGTAGACTGTAGCTTCAAACGCGGACCGAGACTTGATGCTTTTGGGTTCTGAAATCACATGTCCGGGCGAAATCCAGCCCGGCTCGGAGTCAACTTCGATATTGCCTTCTTTCAACCCGACGCAACGAGTCTTGATTCGATCCCCCTTCCCAACAACATCAACCGAATTCCCGACAGCCAGCCGTCCTTGAATAATCTCGCCCCGCACCGTTGAGGTTCCCTTCGGATGGTCGATCACTTCGCGGATGGGCAGAATCAACGGCAGGTCTAATAGATTAACCGGCTGAGGCATACGGTGATTCATCTCAAGGATGAGATCGACAATCGGTTTCCAATGGTTGGAACCGAGATTTTGCCCTTTATATTTTAAGGCTTTCAATGCATCGCCAACGATAATCGGCGACTCCTCTTCATAATAACCACAATCTGTAAGAATCTCCCGCATCTCCATTTCACAAATCTCGATTAACTCTGCATCGCGAACCTTTTCACTCTTGTTCAGAAAAGCAATAATTGTCGGAATATGAATCTGGCTGGCGAGACGGATCTGCGCCTCTGAGTCAGGTGTCACCCCTTCGGCCGCATTGACCACCCAAATCGCGCCCCAAATTTTCGGCGAACCGGCAATGAGCATCTTCACATTATCCGCATACTCCAAACCGTCAATCTGCGTGTAGTGCCTGCCACTCGTCTCATAATCGACCGATCGGTAACTGATGCCAACACCTTGGCTGATTGGATGATGAATGGGTTGCTCAGATTCGAGGTCTGCCGTTTTTGCAGGTGTCGAACCGATCCGTGATACGACCTTTATCATAGCTGAAGTCAGCGTTGTCTTTCCGTGTCCCAACCCGCCAAGTGTACAGATGTTCAATGCCTCATGTCTGTAGCGCTTCTTTGCTTCCATATCTTTCTCCTTTGGTGTGAAAAGTAATTGCGCACTGTCCCTCCTGAACATGTTGAATCTCGACAACAAACTTGGTATGAATCACATTCCGATTTCTACCCCGGCAAGATGCGATAACTCACTTTAGTAAATAATCCAACAATAATCCAGATTCCACCGATTAACGCTTCGCCAAGCACCGCGCCTAGAAAGAACGGATGGATGCGACGGTAGAGTTTGAAACCGCCTGCTTTGAGAATGAGAAATTTGAATAGCCAACCGAGGAAGAAGGAGAACCACACGGTGTAGGGCGCCCAACTCGTTGTCATCGCGTAGCCGAGCGGATGGACACGCCACCAGAAAAAACGATAGCGCATGAATAAGAGCAGGGACATGAATCCCGCACCAATGCCAACGAAGGATAATTCAAGCCAGTTGGTTTCGCGAGGGTTGGTCAAAAATGATGTTAGGCGGTTCCAAGGTTCGGGGTCATACCAATATCCCATGCGAAGTCCACCTTTATGATACCACGTCATCAAGCCGGAATAATAGGAAACAATGAGACCGACCACCATAGCAACTCCCATTGCACCGAGGAGTTGTCGTCGCCGTAAATTCACCGTATCGCTTGCCTTAAAGCTGTTCATAACGTGTGGCATCATGAACTCGCGGAGATCGAACATCAGCGTTTTCTCGAAGGTCAGGATGGTATGACTTCGCGGATCGATGCGCGAAGGACCGAGAGCAACCATGATGTAATCGGACGGACGGAAAATCGCCAGCAGAAATAGGAACCCACCGTCTGTCACCATCCACGTTAGCACGATCGCCATGACGTAAAAAAAGAACATCACGCCAATCGCTAGCCAGAAAGACATCCCCGCCATTGAACAGATCAACGCAATGAGGTATGTACCAACCAAAAGCCCGATAACCGCCCACCGATACGGTAGCGGTTCATTGGAGTCATCGATTGGCGCGCGACTCGAAAAGGTCTTTCGGATGACGGCCGATAAATGGTGGCGAGCGAGCCAAATTACAAACACCACCAGCGCAAGATAGCCGCCCATCTCTTGCCGATTCGCCAGTGTCCATCCACTGAAGGACGCACCGGAGGCATAAATAATCACGGTTTGTATTTTGTAGAGCAGGTAAAAGAACCAGAAGCTGAAGGAGACATCGAGGGAAAGTAGATAGGTAAATCCGATGATTGACGGATAAATGTACATAATCATCGATCGAAGTGCGAGCCACGGTCTTTCGGTGAGATAAGGATTAAGGCTGAAGTAGAGGCGGATCTCTGGCAATTCCGGGAAGTGGCGGTGCAAGCCGTTGAGCAGGTGTAACCCGATTGGTATTGAAGCACCTATCCACATCGCCCGACTCTTGAAGAAAGCGTTGAGGCGTTCTCCAGTGGCTGGGGATTCCACCATTTCAGCGGGAAGCCTGACGAGTGGAAAGGCAAATCGTTCATGTTCGACCCACTGCTTTCGAAGAATGACGCTCAGACAGACGAGCACCAAGTAAGTCAGCAAAACGTAAATTGACCAGATGCACGCCGGTTTAATCCAAACGCCCCAGGGCACTGACTCTCCCGGCGGGAGTTCTTCATAGAAATACTTCACCGCAAGCGGGTCTTTTATCACGATTGCGTCAGGCAGGTTATGGAAGAAAAGGGCCTTCCAATCGTTCTCAGGATTCGCGTAGTAGAGTGGAGAAGCGAGCATGAACAGGTGATAGCGGATAAACCCTGACGATGGGATGCCTGACGCGACAAGCATCATACACCAGATCGTGATCAGCTCCGTGCCTGTCAATTCCCAGCGGGATTTCAGCAACCGTAATCCGATTGCAATCAGCGTTAAGGCAGTGAACAGGAAAAACGACCCGATCGGGAAATGGTTGCCAGCAGCAAACGTCCCCCGTATGTAGTAATCGTTGTAAGGGGTAATCAGGCAAAGAAAGATAACACACACCAGTCCAATCACGACGCTTCGCAGCGTGATCGGACGTAGCTTAGATGTAAGCGTGGTGAACTTTGAGGTTGAGCGATTTTCCATTTTTTGGAGGCGTTGACAAAGAGGAGTTCAGACTTATACTATTTCGTGCAAAGAAGTGGAGGTTGCACTCCGGTGCGGAAACAGAATTCGCCCAGTAGTGGTCTGAGTTTGATGACTTAAAAAGGGTCTAGTTCAGCATCAATCTTCGGATGTCTTGTTTTTGCGGTTCTGTCGCCGGTAGATGAGCCGGGGGTTCTCTTCTCACGTTCTATCTCCCAATAGTTCAAGTGAATTTCACCATTGCCTTAAATGCTAATAATGCTCGCGAATGTACGCATACGCCTTGTTAAACAGATCTGTATCTCGATGCAATCGATATTTCAGCAGTGCCTGTCTCAACACCCGTTGAATCTCCCGCTCGCCGGAGATGGTCTGCTGCCAGTTGTCAAATCGCGTTGCTTTGACGATAGCGTCGATGTCATGCACGATCTGACCGATTACTTCGGGCGTCTTATCTACTTTGCACTCCAGAAAGATTCGGGTGAGGGCTTCCGCCTCGTCTTCTTTTTTTTCGGCACCATTTTCCTGCTCGGTCTGCACCACTTCCCGCGCCAGTTCTATCAACGCTTTGAGCCATTCCAGACTGCTAATTGCGTCCATTTCGTACTGCTCTTTCAACCGTTCAAGGCGTTCGCCGAGCGCAATAAATCGCAGATCAGCGCGGTGTCCTCGGAGGCGGCTAGCGATACTGATCTGGAGTCGCAGTCCTCTACGGCGTCTTGATGTCTTATCGAGTTTAGCGACCAGATCGGCGTCTAGCACAAGTTCGTCGAGGTCTTCGCGGATGGTTTCGACTTGGACCTGTTCATGAATGAGCTTGATGGTTTTAGGGCCGAGGTCGACCCAGAGCAGTCGTCCGACGCCGCTGGCGGGTTTGACGGATTCGTAGACTCTGGCAAGCCAACGGTAATCCTTTTCATAGACGCGGATATCCGGGTCGGGATAGAGCGATTCCCAAACGCGGCTCAAGACTGAAAAATCGGCAGCGAAGGCGTCGCGTTTTTCGACCGAGTTGAGGCATTCTTGCGCGGCAAGCAATCCCTCGTAGCTCGTGTCCGTCCGATCAACACCGGAGAAGTGCGACAGCGCACGTTCCAACAGTTGTGGGAATTCGGCTTTGTACCGCTTCAGATCTTCGACGACGCCTTCAATGGCTTGCGGGTCGTAGTCGAGAGCGCGGGCGAGGTTGTCGAAGACGCCAAGGTAATCGACAATCAACCCGTGTTCTTTTTGCGGATAGGTGCGGTTCGTCCGGCAGATTCCCTGAAGGAGCGTGTGGTCGCGCAACGGCTTGTCGAGGTACATCACCTGACAGATTGGGGCATCGAATCCGGCGAGCAGCTTCGCGGTGACAAGCAGCAGCTTGAGTGGGTGATCGGGATGGCGAAATTCATCCTGTCGTTTCTCCAATGCGGCGTCGTCTTTGTCGAGTGTCTGC
>JADFGN010000317.1 GCA_022567695.1 Candidatus Poribacteria bacterium
TAGAAAAGCCCACGTCTACGAAAGGCGTGGGCTTCTCTGTTTCCATTTTAATTGGGATGTGTTTTGCGGGCTACCTATCACGTTTTAAGCGTGCCCATTTTGTCGCAAGTTTTCCCTGAGGTTGAACTGATGTTGTGGTGCCAGCAATGCCGTCACCGGAGACTTTGACATCGTCAAAACTTGCGGCCGTATCCCATGCCCAGACGCCAATTTGTCCAGCGGAGTAAGCGGCGTCGGTATCCTCACTTTGCAACTCACCGTTTATCCACAGTTGCAGTGTATCTCCTGCTGCAACAACTGCGACGTCGAACCATTCACCGTTGGCAATGGTTACGTTGACTGCAGGGATCTGGGAGATATTCTCGCGCGCGTCGAATGCCCCTGCGTTATGCTTCCATAGCTCTGACTTATTATCGGGCACATTCATGTAATACACATAATATTCAAACTCATTTTGTGCCCGGACAACCAAGCCCGCCCAATTACCATCGTCGATGCGGACTTTCGCTTCAAGCGTATAATCGGTCCAGCTGGCATCCCCGACTAAGGTGTGCATTGCTGGTTCGCCTTTAGTCACTTGATAGGCGCCATCTTGCACTTCCCATGCACCGTTTGCGACCGTCCAGTCCGCAGCGTTGCCATCAAATGTCCAGGTCTGCTCGCCGGCAAAGGCTGATGGACCAAAGCAGGTACCAATTACCAACACACTGCAAATCGTAATGGTTAAAAGAAATCTCTTCAATTTATTCCCCCTTTAATTAGTTTGTTTGAGTTTTCCCCAAGT
The DNA here is from genome assembly GCA_022567695.1 of Candidatus Poribacteria bacterium. Taxonomy (GTDB): domain Bacteria; phylum Poribacteria; class WGA-4E; order WGA-4E; family PCPOR2b; genus JADFGN01. Next base: position 785 of record JADFGN010000317.1, read on the forward strand.
GATAGCCAACTTGTTTCGAGGTTCAACCGCCAGGGTATGCTTAACGTTATCGCCAGTTACTGTGATATCATCAAAACTGGCTTTCGTTTGCCATGCCCATATGCCAATTTTACCTGTTTTGTACGAGTTGTCTTTGTCCTCGCTCTGGAGTTCATCATTAATCCACAGTTGAAATTGATCTCCCTCGACAACGACTTTGAAATTAAACCACTCGTTGTTTGCGATTTTGACTTTACCAACAGCAGGAATCTGTTTCAGATTGTTGCGAGCATCGAATGCACCTGGGTTATGCTTCCATAGCTCTGACTTGTTATCGGGCACATTCATGTAATAGATATAATACTCGAACTCACTTTGTGCCCGGAAAAGTAAACCCGCCCAGTTGCCCTGGTCCATCCGAACTTTTCCTTCGAGGACATAATCGTCCCACTTTTCTTCACCAATAATCGTGTGCATTGCAGCTTCACCCGCCGATGTTTCTTGATAAACACCGTTTTTAATTTGCCATTGCCCATTGGCAACTGTCCACTCCTTTTCTTGTGCGGCTTTTTCAAAGTCCCACAATTGGGTGCCTGCCCACGAGGGTAGCGCGATGAACATCACAGCAAATATCATCGGTAACGCTGATAGCCACTTCACCTTCATTGTATCCTCCTGGATAGATTATATCATTTGATGGTAACATGCGCAAAATACCTTAACATAATAGCATGAGGGGAGAGAAAAAGTCAATTGCTATTTTGAGAAATCCTCGACACAGTTATCTCTCTACGAGGGAGGAAGCCGTAAGGGCGAGGCATGCCTCGCCCCTACACAGCAATGGATTCACAGTGATGTGCATCCTGTTCACTAACAATTCAGACCTTTTTGAGGAAGATGTATTTCTTGCCTTGATACTGAGTCGTAAAGGCTTTTACAGACCATTTCTTATCAGGGGAGGGCTTCGTTTTTTCCACCTGCTCACGCAGGGCGTTTTCCAACACAAGGTACTCATCTGATCCATTTTTGAAAACCAGTCCATTCCCTCGATTGAGAAACTGGCCCTTCAAAGAGGTCACTTTTTGCTGCGTTTTCGACTCTGGCAAGAGCCACACAAAATGTTTGTTCTTGTAAACGGAAAGCATGCCTGTTAGCGGAATTGACTCTCCGGTTGAGTGCTGTTTCAGCCGCGCTTCCAATGACTCGTTTTCCAGCAGGATGTAGTTTTGCTGGTCTGATTCACCCATCTTCAAAGCAATGCGCTCTGGCTGTCCATCAGTTTGAGAAACTTTGGTAAGTGTTCCCGTGAGAGTTGCTTTGATGTCTCCAGGGGTGAAACCAACTTTCTTAATAGCTTGCGGTATTTGGTTTGCGTCAAAGTCCACGCCTTTTTTGAGACTCACCGAAGCTGACCGTTTATCGAAATTTACCGAAACTTTATCAACGCCATCCAGGCGTTGGAGGGCTGCATTAACCCTCGCAGGTCAGGAAACCGCTCACGACATTCCGTATACGCCGATTTCGATTTTATCGATGCCTGCCCAATTCAACGCTGGAACTATCATGCTAGTGAGCATTAAAAGCGCAAGAATATAAGGCATTTTTTTCGATTGCATAATTGATTACCTCCTTCTTATTGTCAGAAATAAGATTAGCTCTTGCCAGTTGCAAAAGCTGTGAGGTCGCTTACAAGATGAAAACATTGCTTGTTTCATTAAAATCCGCGTTGCTTGTCAACCTGGTTTCGCAAGGGCAGCTCGCCTCGCACAAACCGCTCCAGATTTTCGCGGAAGATGTCGAGAACGTACTGTCCCTCAAACTGCGTGCCACCGGAAACATGCGGTGTAACCAGCAGATTTTCAACGTCCCAAAGTTCGCTATCTTCCGGCAAAGGTTCCTTTGCAAACACGTCGAGCGCGGCGGCAGCTAAACGATTTTCGCGCAACGATTGCACAAGAGCCGTTTCATCAATGATTCCACCTCTCGACATTCCCACGAGCATTGCGGTAGGTTTCATCAACGCCAATTGCTTTTGGCCAATCATACCGCGTGTTTGGGGTGTGCGTGGTACCGCCACAACAACATAATCAGACTCGCGTAGCAAATCGTCAAGTCGGTCGAAGCCCCACACGCCACTGACATAGTCAGGTTTGTCGCCGGGATAAAGGTCTACAGCGATAATTCGTGGCTCAAAGCCACTTACGCGCTTAGCAATCTCTCTGCCGATTTTTCCAAATCCGATGATTCCCATGGTGCTTCGAGTCAACTCCACCAGTTTCCGTCGAATTTCACCTCCCGCCCATTGTCGCTGTTGCTGTCGAAACACGGACTCTCTGATACCGCGCGTGAAAGCGAGAATCATCGCAATCGCGCTTTCCGCGACACCGGCGGCATGCGTGCCACTCGCACTGGTCAGCAGAACATCGCTCTCCACCAATTCAGGGATGGCGACAAGGTAGTCAACCCCGGAACTTGACGATTGAACCCATTTGAGATTTTCGGCGGCCAAGAATAGGTCGCGGTTCAACCAACCGACATAGACATCGGCCACTGCAATTAAATTCGATACCTCTTCTCGTTTGACGCAGTGAATAAATTCTATATCTGGATATGTATTTTTGAGTTCGGGAATTGCGTTTTCGAGTTGCAAATGGTTGGGACCAAACAAGATTTTCATTTTTTCTCCTTTTTATTTTTCCATTTGATGAATCAAAGATCGAGGATTGAACCATCCACATCGAAAGTACCAGGAGTCCATCGCGACGGATTTTCCGGGAGCGAGCGAATAAACTCCTCGTTTAATGAAATGCCCCAGCCGGGACCTTGTGGAACTTTCAAATATCCATCGACTGGCTTTTCGTCAAAGCCGTTGATCAGGTTCTTCCGATCAGGATTGTTTCCATTGGGCACTTCCTGGATGAGGAAGTTCGGCACAACCGTGTCCAGATGCAGACAGATTACCGTCGATAAAGGACTTAACGGATTATGGGGTGCGATTGTTGCGAAAAATGCATCCGCCATCGCCGCGATCTTGAATGCCTCCATGATGCCGCCACAAGTGCAAATGTCCGGCTGCACGACATCGACGGCTCCCTTGACAAGATATTCACGGAACGAATAGCGTGTAAAGAGCCGTTCTCCAGTGGCGATGGGGATACCCGCTTTTTGACGAATATCAGCCATTGCATCGACGGATTCTGGAAGCACCGGTTCTTCAAAGAACAAAATGCCGTAAGGTTCAAGCCGTTTTGCCATTTCCATCGCATTGACAGGATTCAGGCGACCGTGACCATCAACTGCAATCGGTACCTCATCACCGACCGCGGCTCTGACCGCCTTCACCTTTGCTTCCACCTTTTTGCCATGCGCCAGTGAGAATGCCGGTCCCGTCGGATCGAATGGTGTAAATTTGAGTCCGCCCCATCCGGCGTCTATGCGCTTTCGCGCAGCGTCTGCACACGTTTCGGGAGTATCGCCACCAATCCAGCAATACACTTTGACCTGATGCCGATACATCCCACCAATGAGTTCATACACCGGAACATTCAGTGCTTTGGCTTTGATGTCCCACAGCGCATGCTCAATGCCGGAAAGCGCACCGATGAGAACTGGACCACCACGCCAGAAGGCGGTGCGATAAATCAGCGACCAGAGCTTCTCGATTTCAAATGGATTTGCACCAATCAGGCGATGTTCAAGATCTCTCAACGCGCCGATTAACGCCTGTTCTTTGCCCGAACACGCAGATTCACCGATACCGACAACGCCTTCATCGGTATGTAGCTTGACATAAACGTATGTCCGTCCATGAAATGGCGCGGGTAAAATTTCGAGTTGTGTGATTTTCATAATCTTTCTTTCGTTTTCGTTTCTGATGTTCCTTTAACTGACCTCCAATAACACGAATAAATAGATGTCACCGATCTTGTCTTTACAAAGCAAAAAAGTGCCGACTTCAGAGGTCTCGGCACCTATTAAACTCATTGGGCTATAATTGCCGCACTGTGTCTGATGAAAGGCAGAAAATTTAGCACAGTATAATCGAAAGGTAGAAATTAGTCAATCAATTTCTCCACCGTGAATTATTTGCAATTGTGTTTTAATGTATGGCGTGATATACTAAAAACTGAATGTACGAAACATCTTTCAACTTGGAGGGCGTATGAAAACATTGGTGTCCAACATATTCGATAGCTGTCAATCTCATTTTGACGAGATCGTTGCGATTCGACGAGATATTCACATGCATCCGGAACTCGAATTTGACGTTCACAGAACGGCAGGTATTGCTGCAGAGGCACTTGAAGGATTGGGGGTAAAGGTCAGAACGGGCGTTGGAAAAACTGGCGTGGTGGGTGACATTGAAATTTCCGGTGCGACAAAGCGTATTGCCCTCAGAGCGGATATGGATGCGCTGCCCATGCAGGAACTTGGAAACCCATCCTATAAATCCAAAGTCGATGGGAAAGCTCACATGTGTGGGCACGATGCCCATACAGCCATGCTTATTGGTGCGGCACGAGTGATCAGTCAATTCAAAGACGAACTCAAAGCAAATGTCCGGTTCATTTTTCAACCCAGCGAAGAGAAATTTCCCGGTGGCGCGCCAGCCATGATGGAAGATGGCGTTTTGGAGGGCGTTGATGAAATCTATGGATTACATGTCTGGCCTTTACTCGAAGCCGGGCAATTTGCGATTTGTCCGGGACCCGCTTTGGGGCAACCGGATGTTTTTGAAGTGGAAATCAAGGGTAAGGGTGGACATGCTGCATTTCCACATCTCGCTATCGATCCGATTTTGATCGGGAGCCAGTTTGTTACGGTTTTACAGTCTATCGTCGCACGAAATGTCGATCCACTTGAATCGGCAGTCATCAGCGTTACCCAATTTCACGGTGGAACAACCGATAATGTGATTCCTCCGAGCGTCAAACTGACCGGGACAGTTCGGACTTTGAAAAAAGATATTCAAGTCAGCGTTCGAGAGAAAATTGAAAACGTCCTATCTGGCATGACTTCTGCTTACGGCGCAAGTTACAATTTCTCTTATCAGGAAGGATATCCGGTGACATACAATCATGAATCGTGTGCCACCAACGCATTCTCAATCATGAAGATGCTTGTGGACGAAGGGAATATTAGCTATCCATATCCGCCACTCTTGGGCGGTGAGGATTTTGGATACTATTCGCAGAAAATTCCAGCGTGCTTTATTTTTCTAGGCGCAGGAAATAAAGAGAAGGGCATCGTGAATATGTGTCATGACCCTCGATTTGATGTCGATGAGAAGTGCATGATTTACGGAATGGCGATGCACGTAAGCCTTGCGTTGAGTTTTGCGAGGGATTAGTTCAGAATTTTCACACGGAGCACAGTAAAGGGGCTGCCCATATTGTTCCTGCTAGACCTTACCCCAAGGAGGTAACATGATGGAAACTCTCAAAAAAAAATACAAGGATTGGGAAAAATGGGCATCTGCCGCTGACAAGTCTGAGAATGGTTGGCAGTCAGATTACCCTGCATGGAGTGATTTGATGGTTACTGCTATTTCTGCAATGACTCAAAAATCCCCAAGCCATGAGGATATTGAATATATCGATAAATGTTGGGCGATTTCTGAAGAGGACGAAGAACTTGCGGATTATGTGAAGGAACACATAGACCCATGTTGGGACATCTTACATCAACTGACAAGATCGGCGTATCCAGATACTCGATGGCAGGTCTACGAAGTTCTTGGTTATGCAGGTCCAAAAGGGGAAGGTTTACTTAGGAAAGGCCTTTTGGATGCCGATAGCTATTGCAAACGTAGAGCACTTCTAAGCTTGGTTCGCCTTCAACCAGATGATGCCAGACAAATCGCCAATCAATTTGTGCAAGATCCAGATTCCGATATGAGGCTCGCAAGCATTGAGATGGTTCGTGTATCAAAAGACTCGGAATTTATCAACTATATGAAAGAACTGTTGCTTCAGGATGCAGTTGCATACGTCCGGAAAACAGCACATACACTTGGAAGCCCATAAATACAGAATATTCTCAGCATTTAATCATCACACGGAGAACAGTAATGCCACGCGAATACCCGATTGAACACATACGAAACATCGGCATCATGGCGCATATTGACGCCGGCAAAACAACGACAACCGAACGAATTCTATTTTACACAGGCAAGAAGCACAAGATCGGCGCGGTGGACGACGGCACCGCTGAGATGGATTGGATGGTTCAGGAACGAGAACGCGGTGTCACAATTACCGCCGCCGCGACAACCTGTTTCTGGCGAGATTCTGAGATTCATCTCATCGACACACCGGGACACGTTGATTTCACAGTCGAAGTCGAGCGTTCGTTGCGCGTCCTTGATGGCGCGATTGCGCTATTCTGTGCCGTCGGTGGTGTGGAGCCGCAGTCCGAAACAGTTTGGAATCAGGCAGATCGATACCACGTCCCTCGCATTGCCTTTGTGAATAAAATGGATCGGGTAGGCGCAAATTTTCCTCGCGTCATTGAGATGATGAAGGAACGATTAGGATGCAATCCGCTCGTCGTCCAACTGCCAATCGGTGCTGAAAATCAGTTCGCTGGGGTCATCGACCTCATCCAGATGCAGGCAATTCGCTGGCATTCCGATGACCTTGGGCAGACATTCGAGTTCACAGATATTCCGGTAGAATTGCAATCGGACGCGGAAGCCGCGCGTGAGGAAATGATTGAAACTATCGCCAGTGAAGATGATACGCTTCTGGAAAAATATCTCGAAGGCGAGGAGATTACCGAAGCCGAGTTGATTCATGGGATTCGGGCAGGAACGTTGGAGAGTGCATTCGTTCCGGTGTTGTGCGGCACCGCTTTAAAAAACCAAGGCGTCCAACCGCTTCTCGATGCAATCATAGACTTTTTACCCTCGCCCCTTGATGTGCCACCCATTCAAGGAATTGTACCCAAGAAGGATCAGAAGCAGATTCGTGAGGCGAAAGATGAAGCACCGTTGACCGCTTTAGCGTTTAAGGTCGCGAGCGATCCGAATGTGGATAGAATCGTCTACTGCCGCATCTACTCCGGGATACTCAAGCGGGGAAGCGTCGTTTATAACGTGACGAAAGAAGCAAAGGAAAGGGTCACTCGCATCCTGCAAATGCACGCCAACAAACGAGAGGTCTGCAATGAGGCTTACGCGGGAGATATCGTTGCCCTTGTTGGATTGAAGCAGACTCAAACAGGAGATACCCTGACGCTCGCTGAACACCCCATCTTATTGGAATCGATAGACTTTCCGTCGCCCGTCATCTCTGTCGCGATTGAACCGGGGAGTGAAAGGGATAAGGATAAGCTGGAAGAAACGCTTCGGATTTTGATGGACGAAGATCCGACGTTCACCGTCACCATTGACAAAGACACAGGACAGCGCGTGATTTCCGGTATGGGTGAATTCCATCTGGAAATCTTAACCGATCGGATGACTCGCGAGTTTGGCGTCAACGCCCGAGTGAGCAAACTGCAAGTTGCCTACCGTGAAACGATCAGTCGTACCGCTGAAGCGCAAGGGAAATACATCCACAAAACTGATGAAGAGGGCATTTATGGGGATGTCACCGTGCGGGTTGCCCCCCTACCGAGAGAGGAAGGATTTGCGTTCGCTGATGAGACCGATGGAATGCAGATTCCCCGTAAATATATCTCAGCGATCGAGAGAGCGTTGAGGGGAACAATGGATAATGGCGTTTTAACAGGCTTTCCAATGCAGGATATCCAAGTGATGCTTATCGGGGGCTCATACCACGAAACGGATTCCTCGGAAGTGGCGTTTGAAGCAGCGGCAGTTATTGCGTTCGAGAATGCGCTGAAAAAGGCGAATCCATTGCTCTTGGAACCCATCATGAACTTACAGGTCATCACGTCAAGTGAATATATCGGCAAAGTCATCGGCGATCTCAATTCCCGTCGCGCCCAAATTAACGAAACCGGCACGCATAGCATGTCAGATTTTATCAACGCTTACGTGCCATTATCGGGAATGTTTCAGTACACGACAGCCCTCCGATCAATGACGCAGGGGCGAGGTTCATTCTCGATGGAGTTTTCGCATTATGATGTTGTCCCTGCGAACCTCCGAGATGCAGTCTTGAATCGAGGTTTGACATTTGAATAAGACTGCGAATTAATTATAACTCGTACTATTGTCCGACCTCCCCTAGCCCCTCCTTGCCAAGGAGGGGAACAGT
>JADFGN010000318.1 GCA_022567695.1 Candidatus Poribacteria bacterium
ATAAAAATAGGTGCATTTGAATCTACAAATAGTATTAGATGCCTTTGACCGGCAATTCCCCCAATAACAAGAGCTTGGGACCAAATATCAAGGAGTCACCAATCTATACTTCCGCAGAATCCTTTAACAGAATGATAAATTGTCGCGCTCCATTCGATTTCCGTTAAAGGATGCTATTGAAAAAAGAAAAGGGGAAAAGTTACCATATCTCCACGTCAGATTGTGGAGGTAATAATGGAACACTTCTTCCCAGAGATATTGATAACGTATTTGGCCTGTTTTCGTTCTGCCTTTTATTCAACCGGTTATGGTTATTTTCAGGGCTTTATCATTGCCCAGTTGCTTTGTGCGTCACGCAAAACCGTCACTCAGATTGCTCAATGTTGCTTCTTTATCGATAAATCGGTTTCTGCGTGGGAGCGATTCCTCTCGAATGCCCAATGGTCCCTGCCGCGGGTCATTGAAAAGTTAATAGGTCTGCTACTTTCTGAACTCGGTGATTCGTTGTTGTACGCGGGACACTATTTGGTGGCTGTGGATACCACCTATGTCGCCAAGGGTATCGGGCGGATGAACGGTGTCCAAAAATGGAGCCAGCGACGAAACAAAAAAGACAAGGTTCTGGTCGCTCAGTTGTCGGTCACCACTGGGCAATCTGTGGGTTGCTATCTCGCTTGGGCGTCAAGTTCAGATGTTTTCCAATCGCCACTAAGTTAATCTCCGGTCAAAAGCGACCTTTTGAGTTTGTGGTCAACTCCAAGGGAGAAGCTAACTCCATTGGCTTTTTTCAATCAGTGCTGGCGCTGATTCAGCAGGTCAGCCAAACCATTGATGTATCTCGATTACTTATCGTTGCCGATGCCTACTTTTCAAAAGCGACAAAGATAAATCCTCTGATTCAACTTGGCATATCGGTGGTGACGCGACTACGCAAAGACGCTGTCGGCTTCGACGACCCGATTTATTGTGGACGTGGGCGTCCTCCCAAACGCGGAAAAAAATGGAAACTAGCGCAACTGCTCACTCAACTGGAAAATCAGTGGCAATCGGTCACCATTTATGGCAAGCACCAATCAGTTCGCTATGTCAGTCGCGTGCTTTGGCTCAGAGAAGTGACACGGCAAGTGAAAGTGGTCGTTATTGCGACCAAAGCTGGCCCCATAATTCTTCTCAGTACAAATCTGACGCTGACAGCCGGACAAATTATCGAAATCTATGCCGGAAGGTTTTCATTGGAAATCGCTATCCGAGACCTCAAACAGAAGATTGGCTTCACCGATTACCAAATGACCACGACCATAGCGTTCTTGCGCTTTGCTCAGTTATGTTGTTGTGCGTTGAGTCTCGGACAACTGATTCTGGCGAAAAGTCATTTACTTGATTGGGTGGACTCCAGCCACGATGGCAAAAATCAACTCACGGGCGGCAGTTTGACCCGACTCAGAAGGAGTCTTTGCCGATTTGTTATTAAGCAGATTCTTTCCCAGAAGTCCGCACCTGATACGGATTTTCAGAAAAGAGAAGACGAATTGGAAGCCATTTTTAGAGTGGCCGCTTAATTCAATCAACCAGTTCACTCAAAGCGAGTCATCGACAGCCAGACAAACTGATTGAATGGCTGAATCTCGAATGGAGATATCTACCAACTTTTATCATTCTGTTAAAATATGGTTACAGAATTCTGCGGAAGTATAGTGTTCAAACAACATGCCAAAATGACACTATCTTATTGAATCAAATGGTTGGCTGTCATTTTGACAGAGAGCATGCCACCAGTTTATCAAAATGGTAGCGATGTTCTCAATCCAAGTTGCACCAAACCTTGTTTGAATCGCATTCAGCAATTCGGTTCTCCATCCAGCCAGCGAAAAATGGATTTGGCACGCAACTTGCTCTCTATGGGTCGTTCCTAAAAAAAATCAACAAAAATTTACCATAGGAGAATTAAAAATGAGAAGCCTAGCGACATGGAAACCAATGATAAACCTTTTTGACATCCACAGTGAAATGAACCACGTTTTTGACAATGTCTTTGGAGGAACTCTGCATCGTGCTGAAACACGTCGGTGGGATTGGGCACCAGCCGTTGATATTTCGGAAGTCGGCGATAATGTTGAAATCCGTGCCGAAATTCCCGGTGTTTCCGAGGAAGATGTTCACGTTTCTGTGACAGATGATGTGTTGACGTTAAGGGGAGAAAAGAAACAGGACAGCTCAGAAGATCGCGGGAGCTTTCATCGAGTTGAGAGAGGTTATGGAAGTTTCCAACGCACCTTCACCTTACCGAAAGATCTCCAGACGGAGAACATCACAGCAACCTTTAAGAATGGCGTGCTAACCGTATCCATTCCGAAAGCAGAGAAGGCAAAACCAAAAGAGATCGAAATCATCACCGAGTAATCCGTCAGAAAATTATATTTCCGATAACCTTCAATTTTCTTTGTGACACCTCACTTGGTGATCCGGCCGGAGATAGACGACGTTCACAGCGATAGGCGACCAATCCAGCGCGGTTGAGACGTAACTTTTGAATGTGAAACGTGCCAGTTTCGGTAAGTCCATACAGCGTACCATTGTCCCGTTCGGCAACGTGGTCATCGAGACGATCACGTTGCGGATGCAGAATACGACGTGGCAAATTGGGTTGCCAATAGTTACCCTTGAACTCGTTGCAGGCATGACAACAGTACACCCAGTTATCTGGCTTGTCTTCCCCGCCGCGTGAACGTGGCTGAAAGTGATCAACTGTCGATTCCGCCCCGACATCAGCTTCCCTTACATGACAGTAACCACAGCGTAACTGGAAACGTTGTCGGAATATGACTCGCTCATCGGAGCGCATTATCGGTTGACTCCTGCATCGACAGTTGTGCCTTCACCAATGATGCGAGCGAGTGCATCATGAATCGCACGGTGTTCGGTTTCCAATTCATCTAGGCAACCGGGCGATCTGCTGCTTGCCTGCACCGACGGTTTGACGGATATAGTCGATGACGAAGCGATTTCGTCAATTCTCACCGACCTCGCAGGCGAGTTCAAGTTGGCATGTGGGCGATTGAAATACACGACCCAACTCACACATCTATTCAACGCAATACACAACGCCATTACTACCGCTGACCAAAATCTCTACGCTTTCATCGTCATCGACATCTGCGACAACAATATATTCAATCGGCACAGGCAGGTCAAACTCCCATTTGATTCGACCTTCCCGACCCGTGGCAAGGAGTTTTGAACCGTCGGCGTAGATGAACTCTTCGATTCCGTCGCTGTCGATATCAACCGCAACACAGTTAGATGTTCTGTCGCCACGCGAGGGGATAGTCCATTGAACCGTCCCGGTTGCTCCGTCCAGACAACGAAATCCATCTTGGCAACCGGGCACACCGATTTCGAAGTGCCCATCACCATCAACGTCACCGATTGCGGGAAGCGCATTCGTGCCATCGTTCGGTTCGGTGCGCCAAAGAATTTCAGCGCGTCCGTTGCGATGCGCGAAGGCGATAATCATTGACGGACTTGTCCACAGCGTTTCAGGTTGCCCATCGCCATCGAGGTCGGCGACCAGCGGTTGACCGCTGAAGACCCAAAATCCGTCCGTTCCCTTCAAGGGGCCCGTACTTTCAACGATAAGTTGCTCACCTGTTACGCCTTTGACGACGGAGTATTCCGCTGGATAACAAAGCACAATTTCGTCAAGTCCATCATCATCAAAATCCGCGAGGGCAACTGGACCACCGCCGTATCCCCGCGTGTGTGACCATTGTGCATCTGTCCATGGTTGCCGAACTTCTAACACATCGCGATGCCATACGAGCTTATCGGTTTTCGGGTCAATGATGACGGTTTCGTCGCTGTGCATAATTGACCGACGGTTGGAAACCAACACGCCGATGCGACGGTTATCGAAAAAATGGCCGACGGACCAGATTGTCGTTCCGCATTCATTCCAAATCGGGGCACGCCCTCCAAAGTTGGGAAAGTCGTAATGCCAACGCACCACGCCGTCGAGGTTGATTGCCACAAGCCGACTGCTTCCGTCACGGTTTTCCTGTACGGTAAGCACTTCGACACGACCATCTCCATCAACGTCACCCGCGACCAAACCGAGCATCTGCGGCACTTGCGTTGTCATTGCCCGGCCGGGAAGATGCCACTGTCGGTGGGGTTTGCCATCCGAATCGATCTGCCAGCCACTGATTTTGTCCATCGGTTCAGCGAGGATAAGTTGCGGTCCCTTTTCTGCATCGTGCAGAACAAGCGGATGCGGGGTGCCACGCACGAACCGTTGACTGGCAACTAATTCTGCTTTTGCGCCGTTTATAGCGAGATGTCCGTGCGTATCGTGCGCAAGACGCATTCGAATGAGCGTCTTATCACCGGAGGTTGCGACGGCATCAATCGTTGTATTCACATTCGCGTTGATGCTCCACACGATTTCCGGACTACCATCTGGATCGAAACGTAAGGCTTGAAGGTACTCGTTTTCATTCGGCGTTGTCATGAAAACCGTATGGCCTGTTTCGCCCGGCATCGTTACCGGGGTTTCCATCCCGCGCGTTGCACCTGTGATGCGCGTCAGCGGTAGCTCAGGCAGTGTCATCATTGACCAACGACCATAGCGATGCTCCCAGATCTCTCGGTCCCATTGATAGACTCGTAGTTCACCGTTGGTGCCAACGGGACGGCGCGGACAGAATTGCGTCAGCAATTCATCAACACCATCGCCATCCACATCAGCGTGTCCGTGGAGATACACGTCGGGCAAATCGAGTCGATGTTCACCGGTTTCAAGGTCATACGCGAGCAAATGCCACTGGCCATCACCAGTTTCGTTGAAGACGTTCATCAACACTTCGCCACGTCCATCGCCATCAAAATCGCCGATCGGGTCTGGGCCAACGGTATTGATAGTGTAACGACGGTCGATGCCCTGTTCAGACTGAGGGTCAAATAGATGAGACCATAGTGCTTTGAGTTCGCCATCGCGAAAAGTCAAAACGCCGATGTGTCCTGCAAAATCTCCAATGACCACAAGATAAGCCCTACCATTCGCATCGGTATACGCCCCGAAGAAACCGTATTGCCGACCATGCCCTTCGCGGTACATGCTTCGGTATTTCTCTGTGCCTGTTGTGAGCTCGTAAGCGACAACACCGTGCCACATGGAAAGCACCGCCTCCTGTTTTCCATCGCTGTCAATGTCTACCACAACCACGAGCGGGGAATACATTGCGCCCTCGAATGGCACATCCCACACGAGGCGTGGTACGTCGATGCCGTTCTCGAAGCTATGGAGTTGAAAGCGTGCATTTTCCCCCCATGTCGTTGTCCAACTAAGTCGTTGGAATCCCGACACATCCCCTAAGAACTTTCCCCATCGTGCGCCGGGAGCAGTCGGTGGCACAATCATCTGTCCGTCGCCTACCACGTCCAGTTTTGATAGGGCAAGTCCCCACCGTCTGCGTGCTTCGTCAGAGAGCAGCGATAACTGTTTTGGGGGCGGTAACTCTAGCGTGCTATCCTCTCTTGATGGCGTGACAGTTGCAAGAACATCTTGAGCGGAAACATCAATCTGCCATGTCAAACGTGGCGTTTGAATCTGACCCACGGCAAACGTCCGCCCTGTGCGCTGGCGATCAAACGCGATCGCTTTCCAGTCCGATACCGTTGACAGGACAAGTCCTATCAGCATAATCACATTCATAGAATCTCCGAAAAGTTACCTGTAAAGCCAGTGGGTGACATTCGTGTACCCATGGCCTGTTTAATTGCTTCTATATTGCGACTTCCGATTCTTTCTTCTCGCCAACTCACTGGTATATCTTCTACCAAGTGAATCTGCATGTGCCTTCGCCCAATCCGTCAACTTTGTTTTCCCGGCCGGAGAAGAATCAACATGCAGCAGGTCCGCCATGAGGCCGGAAATTTCCTCACGGGTGATCAGCACATCATTGACGACCTTGCCAATTATCCACCCCGCACAGTACCCGACAATGGGAGCCACACTGATAACAGGACGCCGTTTCCCAATAATCCTGCCTATTTCTTGAACCAAATCCTTGTATGTAAACGTTTCAGGGCCAATCGCATCAATGATTACGTTGTCGTTTGTTTCGCCATAATGAACAGCCAACTCAGCAAGATCATCGACATAGATTGGCTGGAGTCTATATTGCCCGGTACCGAATACCCCAAAAATCGGCAAACGCCGCAGTACCCAAGCAATATTGTTGATCAGAATATCCTCTTTACCAAATAAAACAGCAGGACGAAGTATCGCGTAAGAAATGCCAGTTTCGTTGAGTACCTTTTCAAGTTTTGCTTTTCCACTGAAATATTCGAGAGGAGATTCTTCAGAGGGATTCGTAATGCTAATATGAACGATGCGCTTCACACCCGCCACCTTCGCCGCTTGGAAGAGGGTTTGGGTGTTTCTGACGGCTTCAGCGTGAGTGAACTTCCGGTGGTTGAAGCGCATCCAATAGGTATTGTAAAGAACGGAGACCTCCATCAATGTTTCAATGAGTGCGTCCGGCTGATCGAAATTGAAAGGAAATGGCTGGACTCGATCTCCAAAAGGATTCGCTCGTTGTAGGGAGTTGGTCAGAGTGATGACTTGGTGTCCGTTATCCAGTAAGCGTTGAGCGATGTACCTCCCCGAATATCCAAATGCTCCGGTAACGGCATGTGTTATTTTCATATTGGCCTCGATTGTTGCCTCTCACATGAGAGACATGCAAATATCAATTGTCAATCCCTCGTTTCTTGATTGAGGATGCGGCTAACCTTGCGAAGGTTATCAACTCTCTCAAGGTTGGATTGCGCCATCAGTCGCGTTTCGATTTGAAAATGGAGACATTGCAGTGTAAGGCGTTTAATTCTTCGAAGTTCCTTGTGGCAGTGTTCATCCAATACTTCTTCATTTGTTTAGCGGCAAGGAATCCCGGTGTACAAATTCAAGCTCCCCGGCACGGGAGCAAACGCATCACGCTTCAACACCCTCCAATGTTCTTGTGCGATGCCGGCATGACGCATCGCTTTGCGTATTTCCTCAGCAATGACGGTGTATTGGTGGACAAATTCAATCGTCTGTAGTTCCATCTGTACCCACAGGTAGATGCGGGGTAAGCCATCATGGTAAGCGGTAAACGTCAGCCCCTGCGAAGAAAGCACGTTCTTTACCTCTGTAGCGACTTTGGCGGCAACAGCTTCTTGACCCCGTCCATTAACCTCAACCACAAGTTCGTACCCAAACGGAAACTGAGCATCCGCTCGATACCGCGCAACAGACCTGACAAACGCCGGATATTCGTGCATGCCTAACGATAGGTGATGAAAAGCCGCTAACGGATAGATGTCTTCAGGACGTTGTAATTGAAATGAAAGGTCCTCGCCCCAAAACCGAAGCCGTCTCCCCTCGCTTGCCTGAAAGATGTGCCCCTGCACCTCGCTTTTCGCGTAGTGTTTGAGTGTAGGCTGACGAGCCAACCAGTGCCAAACACGCCAGAGCTCATCCAGAGTGCATCCCTGCTGTGTTGCCAAGTCATGCAGACTCATTACGCTTTCGGAATCGCGAAACGGCAACAGGACATCCTTGAGTCCATCACGCGCGAGAAACGCTTCACACCACGTCTGCTCCGCTCGTGCCGTTTCGAGCATTTGCTGGTAATCTTTGGCGGGAATCGATAGCTCAGCGCGTGTGGCACGGCGGCAGGTTGTTCCGCCGTTTTAAGTGTTTGTCTGCCCTGTTCCGCACGTTTTTTAGCTTTATGTTCGGTACGAACCTTTGTCTTTTGTCGGCGTTCGGCGGCTTCTTCCTCTTGCATGACATGATAGCTACGCGCGGTAAAATCCAGAAGTTTTTGCATCCGCTCCTGTGCGTCTTCCGGCGGCGTTCTCCACCAATCCTCAAGCGCATCAACCCGGAAGGTTTCGGCATTCTGCCACGAAAATCGCTCAAATTCATCGATTGAAATTGGTACACTCACAAGCCCTGTACGCTCGTTCATTGAATAGGCGAGGCGAAGAAAATGGTTGCTCTTAAGGAAGTAGCGATCTAATTTTTCAGGGTGCTTGATAATTTTCTGCACATAATCCATTAACTGCCTGTGCAAATTCTCGATGCCGACGAACTGTTTCCGTATACTACCGGCGTTCGTGTCAGATGGGAAGCTTTCCCCCGGAATAATTACATGGGCACTGACATGACCACTGAACTTTACACATGAGTAAATGCCAAAATCACGGAGCAATTTAATATATGGGAGCGTTGCCTGAAAGCACTCTTTCCGGCGCATCTTATCGACCTCAATCACAAAATCACACAGATGCTGATTGGTCTCCTCAACGTGCCGGGAAATCATGCCGTGAATCGACGGCCACACGCCTTTGTGATCGGCATGGTACAGCGCAATAAAGAGAATATGCTGCGGTTCTTCGATGCGATTGTACATCGTACGAAATACCCGAAGGACGGAGATTTTCCGTCCCTTGGCGTATGCGAACATGGCATCCTGGATGTCTGGACGAGAGTAGTAGTCATAGATGAACTGTTGATTGTCATTCAGGCGTTCCCAATTCGCGTCCCACTTCTCAGCGATTCTTTGCCCTTCAGCAATTACATTTTTGTAGGAAGCTAAAGACACATGCAGTTCTGCATGCTGTTGCTTTCGGTGCTGCCTTTTACGTTTTTTCGCCACCGTTTCTGCCTCCTGATGGTTCATCGATTTTTATCGATCTGTATAATACCATTTTAACCTGGAAATGAGCCTTTTCTGTCATTCTGAGGTCCGCCGAAGAATCTCGTGCAGTGAGATCCTTCGCTTTGCTCAGGCCTGTCCTCGAGCGCAGCGAAGGAATGACAATGGGCTCAAATTCAACCGAGAATAGTATTATTCCTCAAATTCTTAATGTCGTAAACGCTGGACTAATTCTTTCCGAGTTGTGTGTTGGTTGAGGTTCATCAGAT
>JADFGN010000319.1 GCA_022567695.1 Candidatus Poribacteria bacterium
GGAGTCAGGTGACTGAATCAAGTCGTCAATCGCTCCCGCTTCAACGAGGATTCGGCAGATTTCCTTGTGTCCCCGTTGCCCGGCATAATGAATCGGTTGTCCGCCCGTTTGTGTGACGTCTGCCCCATGTTCGATCAACAACTTGACCATATCAAGATGATTCATCCACGCGGCGTGAACGATTGGGCGCCATTCCCATCCCTCCGACAACCCATTCACATCAGCACCAGAATCGAGTAGCAACTTGGCGATAGTCGTATCCCCTTTGGCTGCGGCACGATGCAACGGAGTTTCGTTGTTCTGTTTCACATTCGCCAGCGACGAATCACTGTTGAGGTTTGCTCTTAGTGTATCAACATCGCCTTGAGACACCGCATCGAAAATGGTTTTGACGACGTTCATTTTGTCTCCTTATCATAGCAATCCCTTCACAAGTCCTCCGTCCACTTGGATGGTCGTTCCTGTAATATAGCTCGATCGGTTGGAGGCGAGGAAAACAACAAGATTGGCAAATTCCCGCGGATCGCCGATTCTACCGAGGGGAATATCTTTAGTCATGTTGGCAATTGCTTCATCGAACGTAATTCCTGCTTCTTCCGCCCGGCCCGTAGCAAGTTGTTTGATTCGATCCGTGAAGATGATTCCCGGACAAACATTATTGACGAGAATGTTATCAGAAGCAAGTTCAGCC
Organism: Candidatus Poribacteria bacterium; assembly: GCA_022567695.1. Classification (GTDB taxonomy): domain Bacteria; phylum Poribacteria; class WGA-4E; order WGA-4E; family PCPOR2b; genus JADFGN01. The sequence goes on from JADFGN010000319.1 coordinate 692, forward strand.
GCAAGTGTTTTGGCAAATCCGATGACACCGGTTCGCGCCATATTGGAAAGCATCAACCCATCTACAGGTTGCTTCACAGAAACAGAGGTTAGGTTGATAATTCGTCCGCCACCACGCTCGCGCATGTTTGGAACGACTGCTCGGCAGAGGTTAATCGTACTCAGTAGATTCAGACTAAGTGCGTTCTGATAATCTTCGGCCGATAGATCGTTGAACCGGCCTGCTCTCGGGCCACCCGCATTACTCACAAGAATGTCAATCCCACCAAAATGATCAATGGCGTGGTCGATGAGTTTTTGAACCTGATCTGGTTGGCTGACGTCGGTTGCCACTGCGAGGATTTCAGACCCCGTTTCCTTACGGATTTCTGCGGCTGTTGCTTCAAGCGTATCCTTGCTCCGAGCGCAAATTGTCACCTTGGCACCCTCTTCGGCCAAGCCGAGCGCAATTGCTTTGCCAAGTCCTTTACTGGATGCTCCTACGACTGCAACTTTGTCTTTAAGTCCAAGCTCCATAACTTCTCCTTGATTAATCTTCATTCGATTTTACCTAAATATATCATCGCGCTAATCCAATGTCAACGTCAATTTCGCCAGATATTCTATGAAGCAGGAGCAACGGAATTCTTGCAAGTCAAGTAGAACGGGGATTCTCTTATCTCAAACGATCTGGCGCATCCAAAATCCACACGGCAGATGTTCAGATATGAATCTCGATTGGCGAATAGCTTTTCGCTTTTCTATGTGCATGTCCTGTGTTATAATGAAAGTATCAAGGAGGTGGCAACTATGGTTCTTGTAGCAATCCGTTCTCAAATCAGGAATTTTATCTTTCTGAGTTTACTTGCGTTTCAGATAATTCCGACCTTTGCTGAGACAAGCGATCTCCCGACTCAAGCAGAAGCTGCCTTGGCGAAAGCAGTGAATTATCTTGGCACACATGTTGCGACGAATGGTGGCTACCTTTGGTGGTATTCGCCAGATTTGACAGAACGCGCCGGTGAAGGCAAGGCAAGCGAGACGCAGATCTGGGTGCAACCGCCAGGGACACCTTCGGTCGGGTTCGCATACCTACGTGCTTACGAAAAAACGAAAGACTTGCGGTATCTTGAAGCGGCGAAGAAAGCGGCTGACGCACTGATTTGGGGACAGCTGAAATGTGGCGGCTGGGATTATAAGATTGATTTCGACCCCAAAAATAGCAAACGTTGGTATTATCGTCACGATACGGAAGCCGGGATTGATGATACTGAAAAACGAAATCGTGGGACGTTCGATGATAACACAACCCAAAGTGCGCTAAGATTTATTATGGCTGTCGATCACGCACAGGACAGCGACGAAAAATACCATGAAGCCGCGAAGTACGGGCTTGCATTCATGCTGAAAAGTCAGTTTGAAAATGGGGCTTGGCCGCAACGTTATCCGTTAGCTTCGAAGGGATACAGCCGTTGGTACACCTTTAATGACAACGCAATCAACGACTGCATCCAAGTCATGCTTGATGCTTATCACATCTACGGCGAAACAGAATATCTCGATAGTGCAAAACGCGGGGGTGACTTCATCATTGCCTCGCAGATTCCGACACCTCAAGCGGGATGGGCGCAGCAGTACGATTACGATATGAAACCCGCGTGGGCCCGGAAGTTTGAGCCATCGAGTGTTTGCCCTGCTGTGACCGCGAGAAATATACGAACCCTAATCGATTTGTACCTCGTTACTGATAATGAAAAATACCTGCAACCCATTCCGGCTGCAGTCGATTGGCTCAAGCAATCACAAATTGCCGAGAACCTTTGGGCACGATTCTACGAATTAGAAACCAACCGTCCGCTCTATTTCAATACCAAATATGAACTGGTTTATACCGATGATGATCTCCCAACCCATTATAGTTTCAAAGGTTCGTATGGAAAAAGCGCAATGAGCCACTATGAACGAGTTAAATCAATGGGCCGGGAAAAGTACTTGTCATATCGCGATGGACCGGAATCTAGGGATTCACGGCAATCAAGGCTCAAAAGCCTTCAGCCAAGAGTTGAGAAAATTATCGCAACTCAAGATGTAGAAGGCAGATGGATAAGCAATGAGAGAATCGAAATGCGGACGTTTATTAAAAACATGCAAACTTTGAGTGATTATCTGGCACTGATACGCTAAGTCGCAGTATAAAGGACTGAGAATGCTTCTAAACCGAACCAGTGGTTTGCGAATCAAAAGCCGTGAAACAATCAGCCTCTGCATGATTGTACGGGATGAAGCGGAAGAACTCAGACGTTGTTTGAATTCTGTGAAAGATCTCGTAAATGAGATTATCGTTGTCGATACCGGCTCGTCCGATCGCGTCGTCAAGGCCGCAGAATCCTTTAGGGCAAAGGTTTTGCACTTCAAATGGATTGATGATTTCTCGGCGGCTCGAAACGCTTCAATTGAGATTGCGGCAAGTGACTGGATTCTCACCCTTGATTGTGATGAGGTGATTTCCCCAAAAGACCATGCTCAGATTCAACAATGTCTCAAAGCGTCAAAGGCGTACAGTGGGCTGAGAATGACAACCCGCAATTATTCCCATCAGATCAATACAGCGGGTTGGACGCGCTGTTGCGGCGATTATCAGGAAGAGATCGATTATCCCGGTTGGTTTCCATCAACAAAAGTTAGACTTTTTCGGCGAAACGCGCATATACGTTTTGAAGGCACCGTTCATGAACTTGTAGAAGATACCATCCTGCGAGTGGGCGGGAAGATTGGTGATTGCCATGTACCCGTGCATCACTACGGCTACACGGATACGGTGGCTGCGGGGGAAAAATACCTATTTGCCAATCAGAACAAACTCAAAGAGAAGCCAGACGACATTCGTGCGCTCTTTGAGCTCGCGACAGCATATTGTAATTCTAAACAGCTTTACGAAGCTAAAGCCATTATCAACCAAGTCCTGGAAGCTATGACAAAACTCGACCCAAAAACTTTGGGCGAGAAATATATTGTGCCTCGTCTTGTTTATCAACAGCAGGGGTTAATTTTAGAACGAAGCGGTGAGTTAGACGCAGCGATTGATGCCTACCACCGTGCGCTCGTGGAAGATTCAGAAGCGTTTGAAGTGCTTAATAATCTCGGTGTGGTTCATGAGAAAAAAGGCGACTTCCTCAAAGCTGCTTCGCTATATACTCAAGCACTGACATTGCAACCCGATTCCCCTTTAATTCAGAAAAACTTACGTCGTGCTCATAATAAGCTGGAGACCTGAGATCGATAAGAGACCTGACAGGTTTGCTAAACCTGTCAGGTCTAACTGATTATAAATTTCAATGTGAGGGTTCATCATGAATCTATGGCAATCTATGAAAAGTCATCTCAAGCAATTATTCTATACTGTTTATGAAAACTACCTTGAACGTAAAACCAGCCACTGGCAGATACCTTATCATATCGGCATTATCCTTGATGGCAATCGCCGCTATGCCCAAAAAAGCGGTCTGAGAGATGTTTTCCAAGGCCACTACGACGGAGCTGAAAAGCTCGAAGAAGTGCTGCATTGGTGTGACGAGTTAGGGGTTAAAATTGTCTCGATCTGGATCTTTTCGCTGGATAACTTCAGGCGTGAGGAGACGGAGGTAACGGGTATTTTAGAGCTCATAGAAAAGAAGATGCGGGAACTCGTTACCATCGAAGGACTTCACAGAAATCAAATTCAGGTTCGAGCCATGGGCCAGATTGAATTGCTTCCCCCAAGCCTTCAGGAAGCCATCCGTGCAGCGGAGGAAGCAACAAAGAATTATGATAACTTTATCCTGAACGTGGCTGTCGCTTACGGTGGACGCGAAGAGATCGTCGACGCTTTCCGAAGTCATTTAAAAGCAGAGGCAGCCAATGGCAAATCGCTTGTTCAGGTTGCAGACGAACTCGACGTGGACAAAATCACGCCGCACCTCTATACGTCCGATCTCCCGGACCCGGATTTGATTATCCGAACCAGTGGCGAAGTCCGACTCTCAGGTTTTCTGCTTTGGCAAAGCGTATATTCAGAATTCTATTTCTGTGACACCTTTTGGCCTGCGTTCAGAAGGATTGACTTTCTTCGGGCAATTCGCGACTATTCCCTTCGGAAGCGGCGATTTGGGAAATAGACATGAGTGATCAATCTTACATAGTGACCACTTATGATGGAATCATTCTCGGCGCAGGACACAATAGCCTAATTTTACAAGCTTATCTGTGCAAGGCAGGGCTGAAAGTGCTCTGTTTAGAACGCCGAGATGTCCCCGGCGGGGGATTAACAACGATAGAGTTTCCGCGCCATTCGGGCTTTCTGCATAATACGCATTCCTTTTTTCATCGTGCGTTGAACCAGATGCCGTGGTATGCCGACCTTGAATTGAAACGTCATGGGGCAGTCTATGTCGAACCGGAACTCAATGCGGCGATGCTGCTCCAAAGCGGAGACGCCCTGGAGTGGTGGACTGATTTTGAAAAAACGGTAACATCTTTCGGGCATTTCAGCCAAAAGGACGCTACTACCCTACGCCGCTGGCGAGATGACTTTCTTCCCATCGTAAATGACATCTTGATTCCTGAAGCTAAATCTCCCCCGCTTCCCCCTAACCAACGTCGCACCTTGCTGGAAAAAAGCCCCGAAGGAAGACTCCTATTGAAAGTCAGCGCACTTTCTCCGCTGGAATTCGTGCAAACGGAATTCCAGCATCCGGTAGTCCAGGCAGGACTCCTCTTTTTCAATGGGCTTCGGGAAGTTGATCTACGCTGTCAGGGATTTGGTCATCATATCCCGTTTCTGTTGGCGAGCCCTGGAAAAGCCCAAATGTGCTTTGGCGGATCTGCGGCTTTGGCTCGGGCTTTGGTATCTGCCATCAAAGAGAGCGGCGGTGATATAAAATTGCAGACGACTCCCCAAAAAATCCTCGTCGAAAACGAGCGCGTGGTCGGGGTTGAAACGACACAGGGCGAAGTCTTTCGTGTGCGTCACTTTGTCGCTTCAGCACTGAACCCACATCAAACCTTTCTGGAACTAATCGCCGAAGATGTCCTTCCGCAAGAATGGCGTGATAAAGCGCAAAATTTCAAGTACAATCTCATCGCTCCGCTCTTTGCCCTGAATCTGAATTTAAAGGAACTCCCTCGTTACAAGGCTGCGGATAAACATCCGCACCTCGACCGTGCGTTTATGACCATCCTCGGTTTGGAGAGCGTTGACCAATATCTGGAAATCGTTCGTTGCCACGAAGCAGGCACCATTCCCCCGACGGTTATGTGGGGTGCCTGTCCGACAAAATTCGATTCATCTCAGGCACCCGCCGGGAAACAAACCGCCTTCATGTGGGAGAAAGTACCTTATCGCTTGAGAGGCGATGCAACCAATTGGGACAGAGAAAAGGTGAGTCACGGCAAAGACATGCTGAAGTTCTGGTGTGAATACGCGCCGAATATGGAAGATGCAGTTATTGATTCTTTTGTGCAAAGCCCCTTGGATGTCGAAAGGACGTTCCCCAATATGAAAGCAGGCGATCTGCTCATCGGTGCATTTACCAACGGTCAGATCGGCTATAATCGACCATTTCCCGGAGCCGGGCATTATCGAGGTTATTTTCCCGGACTATATCTGTGTGGCTCCTGTTGCCATCCAGGTGGAAACATCACCGGCATGCCTGGCTATAACGCCGCTCAGGTCATTCTCACTGATTTGGGCATTTGAACCTGTTCTGAATCGGCGGTTATGAAATGGAGGTAGCGCAAACTGTCAGTTTGCGTTACATTTCTGTGCTATGGGCAGTTGTGAAATGATAAGTTGAGAAATTCAGGGGTGGTCATTATTATCGCGAGATCCAGTCAGTTCGCGGATGATTTGTGGGAGGGAGATGAACTCTCCCGATAAGAGAAGTCGAGGCAGGGAAGCCTCTCCCACAGAATTATGGCCGCCCCTCAATTAACTGAGGGTGGGTCATAAATAATTTTAACGAAATAGAATGATTCCATTTGCGACATCAACGGATGTTGTGGTTCAATTAAGAAGGTCGTTTTCAAAAAAAGAGCAAAGCCTAATGAACAGCAACCAGGCCAAGAAAATTGAGATGAGTCGGATACTTGACCAGCTTGGATACCAGCCACACCATGAGATCAGGGGGGAACTATGGTATTTTAGCCCTCTTCGTCAGGAAACCCAACCCTCATTCAAAGTCACACAAGGAAACCAGACTGGACAAAGCATCTGGTATGATCACGGTGAAGGCAGAGGTGGGAATCTCCTTGACTTTATAACCGCCTACTATGACTTGCCGAAGAATGACATTAAAGGGGCATTGCGGAAACTTGGGGAAATCACGGGTCATTCTCAGAAAAGAGACCCTTCGACTCCTAACCGATTCCCTCAACAACCCCCTCCCAAGACCCAGGTTTCCGGTAGCGGAATCGAAATCCATAAGGTTCAACCGCTACAAAATCGCGCCTTAATCGGCTATCTCAGAAAACGTGGAATTTCCAGATCAACTGCCACCCCCTACCTCAAAGAGATCTACTACACACGCAGAAAGAAGAACTACTTTGCGCTTGCCTTCCCAAATGACAGTGGCGGATATGAACTCCGCAATCCATATTTCAAAGGCGTTGATGGAACAAAGGAGATCTCAGTCCTGAAACAGATTGATTGGCTGGTGAAAAGAAAAACAGGGGTCAAACCTTTTGCGGTGACCGTCTTTGAAGGCTTCATGGACTTTCTATCCGCTCTCACTTACTATCAAAAGGAGATTACCACGCCGGTCATCGTTCTCAACTCTGTCGCCATGAGGAACAGAGCCGTAGAAACCATAACAGAGATGCAAGCGAAGAAGGTGTATCTGTATCTCGATAGAGATAAAAGCGGTAGAGACCTCACTTGCTACTTCAAGAAGGCACTTTTAGGCATTGCTGTCCTTGACAAATCCGACCTGTATGCCGGAGAAAAGGACTTCAACGCTTTCCTTATAACTCGCCTAAATGAGCACCCTTCATCTTTTTCTTTTCACCAGCTTCAGTTTTGAGTGTTTTGCTTGAAAAAAAGAATTGGCAAGGCAACATGATGGTTTCTCGTTCATTTTAACGAAAGAGAGTGATGATGTGGGTCACGTTTCTCAAAGGCAACCCCCAGATGGAATTTATCAGCATTGCGAATTGAAGAATGACAACGCCGAGTGCCAAAAACGTAGCGACATTCGCTTGGCCACGAACGGGTAACTGCTTGTGGTTGTTCGATGTCGATAGAAGCCTCTTTATCAAATCAAAAATCGGTTCGACCGCCGTTTTTCTCTTGGAGAGAACGCTTTCTAGTAGAGGTTGAGTGGTATATTGGATATAGCAACGTCCTTTGCGACTTGTTGCGCCAATCGCTGGCGTCATTAGCAGTAGCCCCTTTTTCGCCAATTCCTCGGTTCGGGTTAAGTCGGTGTATCCGTCATCAGCAACGAGATAACCGATATTCCGCTCAAGAAGTTTCTCCTTTTTTTGGTCGAGGACAGCCTTCTCACTCACCGCAGCGGTCTCGACTCTAACCATTAACGGAAATCCCGCTTCGGTAACCGTGGTATGAAGTCCATAGCCATAAACCCAACCGTGATAGCCGCTCTTTGACCAGGTCGCCTCTTGGTCGAGATTCCTTAAATCTTTGGGCACTCGGTTGGCTTCTCTGTCTTTCTTATGCCATACGGGGCCTTTTGCCTTAAACAGGCTTTTATCTTCATAAACCCTCTCCATGTTAAAGTCACTGCCAAGAGGGGTTGCCCAATCGCCGACGAATGTAACAAAGGACACCAACTTCGAGTCAACGTCCTTGTAGCGACGCGAAATCGTTCGCCGAGAGGGGAGTTTTGGCAGTTTCAGTTTCAAAATCCACAAGGGGTGCGCTAAAAGCCATCTATGTTGAGCGCGGAATTCATTGAATCCTTTGAGCGTCATTATCGCAAAAAAGACGATCATCGACGCATCGCTATACGCTTTGGGTCGTCCTTTTTTCTTTGGGTTTGGCTGGATTGACTCGTCAAACTCTTCTAGCAGTTGGAACTGAAATTTGATATAATTTTCCATGTCAGGATAACACATGTTAAACTCCTTTGATTTTGGATTGACTTCATCAAAGGATAACCGTTATCCTGACTGATTTGCAATTATGACCCACCCTCATTTATCTATCGTCTCCGGGCTCGACGATCCCCCTTCGTAAGGGAGAGAACCTTTTCCCCTCCTTGCAAAGTTCAGGGGTGGACACTTGTAGCC
>JADFGN010000320.1 GCA_022567695.1 Candidatus Poribacteria bacterium
CACTCATCACCAACACGAGATTCTCTTTCAGCGGTCCCATGAACAACCCCCGTAGATTGAGGATTGAAATGTCTCCACGCGCCTTTCTTGAAAGGAGCGAAGTGGAAATCGATGTTTGACAGCGTTTTTCCGCTTTCGACCCGTAAGGATGAAGGGTAGTTTTCGCCATTTTCCTTTTCATAGTAAATATACCCTTTGTTGGTGTGGCACCGGACTTGATACCGTCCCGGCTTAAGGTTGGCGAACTCATATCTGCCCCCTTCATCGCTCAATATCCCGGCGATCACTTTCGGTTCACGGGTTGGGTCATCTTGATGAGGAATTACCGCTTGGACGGGAATTGCGACATGAGGTGTGTCGTCCAAGGCTAACACAGCACCTGAGATGCTAATCGCCTTTTTCAAAGTCAGGTTGAGAGTCCGGTGTTCTCCTTCACGCAGAGAAAGGCCCAACTGCCAAATCCCCTTTTCATCCGCCTGAGCTTCGAGGTCATATTTCCCGCTCACCGGATAGACGCCCATCCGATATTTTCCGTCGGCGTCTGTCCCTGTCCTCATGATTTCCGATTCGTTCTGTTCGAGGCGGACATAGACATTGGGAATGGGGACACCCCTCTCGTCGGTGATCAGGCCCGAGATAAGAGCGCGTTTTTTGGGTAATAGACGCATCTTGAAGTTCCATGACCAGCCGCTGTCAACTTGACTCACCTTGAGCAGGCAGTGATTGATTCCGGCCTTCAAGCTGACTGGAAAGCTAGAGCTTTCTGCGCCATAAGTTTTAAGGTTGGCATGAATCGGTTGATCATTTAGCCACACCTTGACGAAGTCGTTGCTGCGTAGCAATGCTTCCACCGTCTGTGGGTTTGGACTGGTAATCGCACAAGTCGCATAGGCGATTGCGTTTTCATAATACCCAACGGCGTTGATAAAATCGACAGCGTCTGTTTTGGACGAGTACCGTTTCCACGTAAGCGTTTTCCCGTCTGCCGTGGTGAGGGCATCGCCTTCTTTTGGATTGAGATTTGACTCTCCACCGACTTTGGCGAGGAAGTCAGTTTCCAGATCATTGGGGAAAAATGGTCCCAGCACCAGCCATTCTTTGATGAATTGACCGTTAACCGGGTGAGTGGGAGCGGCGTTTTGAGCATGCGCGGCGGACCCAACCAGGCAGAAAAAACAAACGAGCCATAAGCAATGCAATGTGTGAAGTGTTTTCATAGCGAACCTCCGGGGCGTAATCGTGAAACGTAAAGTTTAGCGTCCATCACCGTCTTTTTCCAATTCATCAAGATACCACCACCAATGAGATTGGGGGCGAGAGCAGACTTTGCGGTAATGCGGCAAACCCTCGCCTGTGATTTTGAGTAACGTCTCTCTTTGAGCGAGTAGCGCTTTATCGACCGATTTAATCTCACGTCTATATTTTTCGAGCTGAGGTCGCTTTTTTAATTCTTCTTCAAGCTCGCTACGGATGTCCAAAGCGTGATGAATCTCATCGACTAATCCTTCATCTTGAGATTGAACGCAAGCCGGGATAATTGTCTCAATGGTCACACGGTAGTCATGCAGGTAAGCCGGGAACCAATCCCGATGTTTTGTGCCAGCCATTCTTTCACCTCCTGATCGGTTCAGCGTCTAAGTTCCGAAAATAGTTTTCACCATCATGTCTTTCAAAAGCGGATACGATCCGTGTCGGTAGCGTTGGCTTCCATGCGACAAAAACGCCTGTGTTTGGCTGCCAGAAACCAATTCGCTCTTGCCCGAGGTGAGAGTATCTGCCTATTAAACTCCGACGACTTACAATTGCCAATTCCACATCACGCTCAGAAAGTGACCGTTCCACTAACTTCGTGCTAAATTCCTTTCCAAACGCCCCGGAATTGAAATCTGCTATCACACGTGAGACGATTTCAGATTGTGCTTCTGAATCCCACTCTTCCATTTCGTCCCATTTCGCCATAAATTATACTTCCTTACTTGGCTCATAGCGCGAATATGTGATAGATCCGTTGGCGCATTCGTGGAATAGGCAGATAAATCCAAGTAATAAACGCAATGTATGAAGTGTTTTCATGGCGAACTTCCGGCGATAAATCTCCGTCCCAAAAGATCTGCTTATTACGGCTTCCACTCCATTGATAAAGATTCTTATCACATCACGTTGGGCATCAATCACACCGGTGACATGATACCATTTGTTTTTGGCAATCAAACCACTGGGTGAAAGAATGCTAATTCCCCCTTGACCATCGGGTGATAAAAATAAACCGAGAGTGCCGTTGTTCCTAAGCCATAGGGTGTAGCTTCTCTTATTAGGTCCATCCCCTTTGTAAATAAGAGGTATCCATGAGGTTGTATACGCTGTTGGCTTAATCCACGCTTCAATCGTCACCTGAGAAGTGATAGCATTCAACTCGTCGTTGTTGATGATTTCCACATAGCTTCCATCGCCATCGAGGGAGAGGACGTGGTTTTGGGCGGATGCGGCGGACGCAATGAAGCCGAAGCATAAACAAACAAACCATAGACAATGCCGTGTGTAATGCGCTTGCATAAAAAGCCTCCTTGATGTTCCTGGCAGCGACTTATACGTTCTTGTCCCCAGCTTTGTGAGAATTGAGTCGAAAAGCCACCAAGCGTTTCAAGTGAGTTTGGGATTTCATCACGCTCCATATATCCGCATCTTTTGGCACATCTCCCTTGAGAGTTAAACAGTCATCCCCACAGACTGTTATGACTGCGTCTGTAAATACCGTAAGGAGAATTTCTGCTCGCATTGAATTGGCTCCAGCTTCAGGTAACGCAACAATGCGGACGAATAACTCCTTCATCGTATATTGTTTATGGGTCGCCAGCCAATCCACATCGCTGCCGATGACCCACCAATCTCCAAGGCGGATTGTGCAAGTCTCTGTTGCTCCTGTTATCAGAGCGTCACCCAAAACATGGGTAGTCATTTCAATCGGGTCAGGTAAACCCGTTCTGAAAAAACGTCCAGGGCTTTTTCTCACATAGGAAACGGCGTCTTCATAAATCTTCATATCTCTAACGGGGTTTGACAACGATTTCCCCTGCCTCCCTCAACTTATTGAATATTTCAAATGCATCACTAGGAATCACAATTCATCGCCAATGAATCGGGCTATCTTACCAGGTGAAATCGGTTGTCGAATTGCCCCCGAGGCGTTTAGTTGCTGCACAGCGTTGGGGGAAAAGCTAAATTCAAGCATCCCTCCTGGTGCCCTTCTTAATGCGAAGAACTCAGCATCAGCTACTTCTGTGGCGAGGAAAAAACCGAGTGGACCATCGATCTTTTTCGCCGTCGCTTTGGCTACATTGAGTTTCTCTCCTCGAAGAATATCATGTGCCGAATTGATATCTGTACCGTGAAAAGCAGTGAGGGTACCTTCACTCCACTGGGGTATTACTTCTGTTTGCATTTCTTACTACTTTCAAATTATCCGTTGCCTGAGTCGTGGGTTTAGGTGCCTGGACGACTAAACAACATGATCTATTCGTCCCGAAGCACCTCATAAATCATATGTCGTTCGGCAATCCCTCTCAGTTTAAACAACCCCAACAATCGGCATCGCATCCCTTCACCCTCTTTAATTGCCTCATAGACGTGTTCGGTAATCAGGATGGCGTTTTTCAGTGGTACTTCCGATTGAGGGACTCCGCCTTCAGTCTCAATTATATCCTCCGGTTGGAGACTCGCGACCCGAAACGTGCGGTTGACGGCATCACCGTACCGATCATCCTCCCAGCCGACACGGGTTTCGCCAAAGTGAACCCCGATGTGAAGCTCAATCGGTACGCTAGATTTTGAGGTCTGATTGTAGGCTTCAACCTGCTTTAGCACTTCCCACGCCACCGTAATCGCATCCTGTGGTGTTTTGAAGGTCATCAAGAAGTCATCCGCCTTGCTCCGGAGAAATTGACCGTTATGGGTCTGATGAATCGGTCGGATGATCTCTCGCAGCACACCAAGCAACTCCATCAGGACATTCGCGCCGTAGCGATTGGCAATGGGGGTGGATTCATACAAGTCAATGGCCACGATGGCTTCAGTCAAATAATTGGTGACCGGCTGCGTCTCAATATCTCGCATCGCCGCATCGGAGACGACGGAGGCGATTTCCTCAAGCCTCGCTTCGTTGCTTTTCATCCACCGAGTAAAGAAATAGTTTGCGATGCGATAGTTTTCACCTGTAGTTTTGACGTAGCCACAGGCTTCGAGGATAAACAAAAATCCCTTGATAGTGTCTGAATCCAGAAGCACTTTCTGCTGAATCTGCGGAATCGCCGCCTGCTCCATCTGATAAATCTGCATCAGGATGTCCTTCTCGATTGGCGAAAGGTAGCGAAAGTCATCGGCGAACGCCTTCTCCGCCATCCCCTGCTGCATCACATAATCGCACGCCCGCTCCAGATCCATCTCGTGGTCGTAGAGATAAAGACAGATGCTCTGGATGAGGTACGGGTGACAGTTGGTTCTCTCCTTGATTTCGGTGGCTATCTCATCGGGAATCTGAAGACCCTGATCGGTGTGGCTCTGGGCGATGAGCGCATCGGCGTCGGTGTCCACGAGTGAACTGAAAAACAGAACCGGCTCAAACCCGTCGAGGAAGTCAGAGCCGACCAATTCAAGTTGGCTGACTTCGCTCAGGCGCCGAGAACCACACAGCACTGTCCGGGTGAAGCTGGCGTCCTGAGTCACCGAGTGGAGACGTCCGAGCAGCCCCTTGTCCTTTTCTCCCACTTCCGCAAGCGATTCCGCTTCATCGATAAGGAGCAGCAATTTTTTGTTTAACCGCATCAGCCGACGTTTGAGCAGACGGAACAGCGCAAAGAGACTTGCACTTTCTTCGAGTCGATCATAGTTGATTCCTGCTGTCTCTAGTTCTTCTTCGGCGTCGAGCAAGCCGTTTTTGAGTTGTTCGGTCAAATCCGATTCCACCCGACATCCCTGCAGATCCCAGTAGACACCGATGAAGTGCGGTGCCTTTTCTTTGACCAAGAATTCCAAATGACGCAGGAATGAAGTTTTGCCAATTCGTCGAGTGCCCATCAGACAAAAGCAGTCTCGCTCTCCGGTCAACACTTGATTAATTAATTCTTCCCGTCCGTAAAATCGATCGCCAACCACGGCGGTTCCAACAATGTATGGGTTTGGCATTTTCTCAACCTCCGTCGTGAAACGTAAAACGTGATGAGTGATGTGTGAAACATGATCAAAGATGCAAGATGCACGATGCAAGTGGAGCAAAGCAGTCGGTACTCTCATCTATCGAGGAGGCAAGTCTGAATCCTGAATCCCAGATTGAAGTCATCAATGCTGGAATTCCTGGTCTGCTTCCTTCCATCCTCCCCGTTCTTCCTTTCCTTCCTATGAACTCACGAACCTAGACACAGTGAGTCTACTTATGAGCACAAGTTGCAAGGCATGCGCGACTTATTCAAACCTGAAGCTGAGTATCGCTTCATCGGAAACAACGGACGGCATTTCCCGAAGCCGCGTTTCGTTGCTTTGAAGCCAACGGGTAAAGAAGTGGTTTGCCAGGTAGTAACCCCCACCCGTTTCCTTAATGTAGCCGCAGGCTTCGAGTGTTCCCAAAAGCCGGGAAAGGGTTTGAGCATCCAAACCGACCGGCCCCTGAATTCCTCCGAATGTCGTGCCTGCCGCCTGGTAGATCTGCATCAAAATCTGCTTTTCCACCGGCGCGAGGTAGCGAAAGTCGTCGGCAAACGCCTTCTCCGCCATCCCTTGCTGCATCACATAATCGTAAGCCTTCTCAAGGTCCATCTCATGGTCATAGAGATAGAAGCAGACACTCTGAATTAAATAGGGGTGACAATGGGTTTTCTCTTTGATGTCCGCCGCCATTTCATCGGGGAAGCGAAGTCCACCCCCGGTTAGGCTCTGGGCAATGAGGGCGTCTGCGTCAGCATCGGTAAGTGAACTGACAAACAACACCGGTTCAAATCCATCGAGAAAACGAGCACCTGCCAGTTCGATCTGGTTCACTTCGCTCAAGTGTCTAGCGGCGCACAGGATGGTGCGGACAAACGTCGCGTCTTGCATCACGGCACGTAGCTTGCCCAGAAGCCCGCGGTTCACTTTTCCCACATCAATCAGTGATTCGGCTTCATCCACGAGCAGGATTAACTTTTTGTTTCTCTGAATCACCCCGCGCTTCAGTCGTCCCATCAAGTCAAAAAGGTCCTCACTTTCTTCCAGTTCCTCATAATCAATTCCTGTTTCCTCCAACTGTTCCTCTACGTCGAGCAGGCCGTCTTTAAGCTGTTCGGTCAAATCTGCTTCGATCTGACAGGCTTGCAGATCCCAATAAACGCTGATGAAATTTGGATATTCACCCTTAATCAGGAATTCCAGATGTCGCAGGAACGAGGTCTTGCCAATTCGCCGATTGCCCATCATGCAAAAACCATCTCTACCACTGGCTAACACTTTGTTAATGAGTTCTTCTCGGCCGTAGAATCGATCGCCAACCACCGCCATCCCGACAATGTATGGGTTTGACATTTTTGTCACCTCCTGTTCGTGAAACGTGATGTGTGAATGAATCACGCCACGAATGAGTTCATTTCCCTGTTTTTCCGGGTCTCCCTTTCACACGGCTTGTTTCCGAGTCTGTGCAAGCTCGGTCTCCAGATTCGTAATCCGTGAAAGTGCTTCATTGAGACTCGCTGGCAGCGCCGTCCCCGCTCGCTCCCCGCGAATCGATGCAAGCTCCGCCAACACTGAATCCTTTATCGCTTCGATGTCAGACACCGTAATCTTCGTCCGACCATCGGCAAGCACCCGATTCACAGCTCGCAGGCAGAAACCTTGAATGGTGAATGGACGCAACTCGCTGTATTCCAGAATCAAGTCAATCGCCTTCGGTTCATAGGTGTAGAAGCCCTTGACCGGTTCGGTGATTAGCTTCCGTGCGCTGTCTTCGTCCAGCGGCTGAATCTCGATCTCCCTCGAGAGGAAGTTGAACGGCGGGCTACCACCCCCTTCGGCGCTCCAGTCCATCTTCAGGTACAACCCACTCATCACCAGCACCAGATTTTCTTTCAAAGGTCCCATGAACAACCCCCGCAGGTTGAGGTTGGTCCGCAGGCTGTAGGTGTTGAGGGTGTCGATTTCGTCCATCAGCAGCACCAGCTTGATGGTTTTGGACTCGTTTTCTTTGAGGTGGTTGAGGATTGTCCGCAGATCGCGGTTGAGGTCGCGGTAGGTGTACCGCTCACGGTCTTCATTCAAACGCAACGCCAACGTAGAGCGGGCAGCCTGCCCGTTTTCTGTCGTGAACAAGCTGGCAGCATGCTCTACGATACTCGATCCAATCGTGCGGAAGAAATCGTCTTCAGCGACACCTTGGAGGTCAATGTAGGCAGGGATGAAGTGATAGGTCGGATCGGCGGCGTTACTCAGGCGTTCTCGGAGTTGATGTTGCAGAGAAGTCTTACCGATACGTCGTTCACCGTAGAGCAGGAAGCAGTTGTTCGCCAGTGTCCGTTCGATGTCGGTGATTAGGTCACTGCGTCCGTAGAATAGATCTTCACCAACGACGCGACCTGCGATGTAGGGGTTGAATTGTTGGGCGATGGCGCGTTGGGTTTGTAGCCGTTTGCCAAAATAAAACGCGCCAAAAGCCAAGGGAATGCCAGCGATAAACATCCCGGAAAAGGCGTATACCCACCACGGTCGCTTGACGTGGAGTGTGAGTGTGGCTGGTTCGGAGTAGTTGAGATCCCGGTCAATGGCTTGCACTTCAAAAGTATAGGTACCCGCTTTCTTCAAGGTGTCATCGAAAGCAGTATCTTTCGTCGGGGGGCGCCAGTCGGCGTCAAGTTCCACAATCCGATACCGATACTGCCGTTTCTCGGGGAGCGTTTTGAAATCAATGGCACGATATTCGATGGTGACGCGGCTGCCAGTGGTGAACGCCGGAACCGCTTCGAGGTCGGTGTAAAGTTGGTCGGTCTTCACGGAGACGATGTGGACGGAAGGCGGGGTTTGACTCCGCTGGTAGCGCGTGACTCCGCCCTCCGTACCAAACCATAAAGAACCACCTGGATCGGGGTGAATCGCAAGAACGGTGTCGCCAGCGAGTCCATCCCGCGTATCCAGAGATGTCCATGTGATGCCATCGTATGCAGCGACACCACCACCCCTACCGATTATAGAGCCTGTCCCGAACCACATCACGCCATCCGGGGCACGATAGATAGATGAGACAGCGTTATCCACCAATCCATCCTTTTGGGTGAATTTGACCAACGCCCTACCCCCTCTGCCTCCCCCTTCTAACGGGACAGAGCCATCGTAGCGATAGACACCATCTCCCCACATCCCAAACCACATCACCCCATCGGAATCACTATGGATGGCCAAGACATTGTGACTCGCCAAACCGTCCTCAATGGTGAAGTTGACAAACTCTTTCCCATTGTAGCGATAGACGCCACCACGGGCACCGAACGAACCGCTGATTCCAACCCATAAGACCCCATCGGGGGCACGATGGATAGCATTGACAAAAGCCATTCCTTCTTCTAGGGTGTAGTTTAAAAACCCTTTTCCATCGTAGCGGAAGTTTAAAAATCCCTTTCCATCGTACCGGGAGAGGCCATCAAAAGTCCCAAACCAGATGGTGCCATCGGGGTCACCATAGATGGACTTGACCCAGTTATCCGCCAATCCGTCTTCTTGGGTGAGGGTGACAAACCCCCCTTTACTTCCCCCCTTGGTAAGGGGGGAACGAGGGGGGTCGTAGCGGGAGACACCACCCTCCTCCTCACGACCACCGTATGCGCCGAGGGTTCCAGCCCATAAGACCCCATCGGAGGCACGGCGGATGGCGGTGACGCAGTCACTTTC
>JADFGN010000321.1 GCA_022567695.1 Candidatus Poribacteria bacterium
TTCGGTTGATTCAAGGTGCGCTCGAAAGGGACATGCCGATTCTGGGTATCTGTCGAGGGCATCAGATTCTCAACGTCGCGCATGGTGGGACGCTTCAAGATCTCAAGGCGAACGAAGAACTCGCCAAAAATCACGGGCCATCGCTCAAGAGCTTTGGCGCACATTTTGTGAAAATCATCACGAATTCTAATCTCGCGGGCATCATCGGGGAACGCACGTTGCAGGTGAACAGCTTTCATCTGCAAGCCATTGCAGAAGTCGGCGAAGATTTGCGTGTGTGCGCCATTGCGCCAGACGGTGTCGTTGAAGCCGTCGAAAGGACAGATCGGCGGATGGTCATCGGGATTCAGTGGCATCCTGAGATTATGGCAATCGGTGATTCATCCCATCAGGCAATCTTCAAGAAACTGGTTGAGCGTGCGAAAGATTATCGCGCCTCACAAACGTAATCTGATAACCGTTCAGATTATTGAAATGTCGTGCAATGTAGCTGAAGTCGCTAGACTTCAGATCCGAACACTCTAAGTTAAGCTCAAATGCAGTCAAAATGGGCGGATTGCATCTCCCCTCCTTGAGAAGGAGGGGCCGGGGGAGGTTGATTTGACACGATCTCACCTCCCTTTGTCCCCCCTTCGTAAAGGGGGAAGGAACGTGATTAGCGCATTCTTAGCGAATTCGGCTACAAATTGGCACGCTTACAAAGACAGGTGGAGGATTCAATGTCAGTCTTGATAAAAGATCAATCGGAACAACTCATCCAAAACCGACTCGCCGTTATCCGGCGGCGTATGCGACTGGAAGATTTCTTTCAAAGACTAGCGTTTTACGGTTTCTGGGGACTTGCTCTCGTCGGCGTGCTGCTCATTCTTAACCGATTCATCCGCTTGCCGATACCCGTCAGCGTGGTAGTCTCCGTACCGCTTGGGGTGTCGATCATCACAGCCGTTTGTTTTAGCCTCTCCCAAAAGATAGATGGTTTCGCGGCAGCACGTTTCGTGGAGAAGCGTTTAGATTTGAAGGAACGTCTCAGCACCGCTCTCGAATCTTTCCGGCAAAACATGACAGACGACTTTGCCTGCTTGCAGATTCGTGACGCAGCAAATTTCGCCAAAGAGATTGTGCCAGAAAATGTCCTTCCGTACACACGTCCATCGACCCTCAAATGGTTTCCGATTTCCGTGCTCCTGATCGGGTGCGCTTTTGTCGTACCACGCATGTACGAATTGCCTGCTCCGCCAACAGCAGCCGAGCAAGCCGCCATTGATAACACCGCAGCCGAACTTGAACGATCCGCGATGGGATTCGACGGCGCGCTTGCTGAACAGATACAAGCGACTGCAAAAGCCTTGCGAAAGACAACCGATACGCAAACGGCGCAAGATCGACTCAGCCAACTCCGTGATCGCGCTCGCGCGCGTAAGGATGAATTGTTGCAGGCTAACGAGACTATCGCAGAACTTGCGCAAGCGTCCCAACACTTCAAGGGCATGGACGCTGCGAAAATGGCGGAAGAACTCGAAAAACTAGCGGAACAGCCGGAACTCTCCCCGGAGCTACAGGCAGAACTACAGAATCTGTTCAAGAAACTTGCGGAACAATTGGGAGATAACCCCGCTGCTAGAAACCTGATGGATGGATTGGCGTCACTTCAAACCCAAGCTGTCAGTCCAGAGACTCTGAAGCAGCTCGCGCGTGCGTTGTCAAAGATGAATCAAACCGCAAAGAGTTTGGCACAGTTGGAACAACAGATAAAAGAGAGCCGGAAAAATATCGCGTTGGCGGAAATCGAGATGAATCGGGAATCGGGGGGCGGTTCCACTCCCGGCGGTGGACCCGGCGAAGAACCGGGCAGAGAAATGGAACAACGGGTGAACACGAACTCCACGCCTTCCGTACCGGCAGAGGGTACAGATCTGACGCTGACGGGCATTCCTTCCAACTCAGATAAATTCTCGAAAGTCTTTGTCGGAGAGAACGACCCGAGCAGTGAAACCGAGCCTGCCTACCTTCCCTATCGGGATGTCCTTCTCAAAGCGCAGAAAGCCTACGCGGAGGCGAAGAAAAACGACCGTATTCCCGTACAGTATCGAAAGCAGGTTGAAGATTATTTGCAGGCGATTGCAAATCCATAAATCGCAAGATCGGGATTCAAGATTCAAGATGCAAGTCCTATGTATCCTGCATCCTGAATCTGGTATTTTTCAACCCAGTTTTGGATTGTTCTATGGTGACCTTATGAAAATCATTGATGTCAAAGCAACACCGATCTATATCCCGATGAAGCATCCCCTACGCTGGTCGATGGGGATTGAGCCGGGAACGACACGTACAATCGTTGAACTCATCACCGACGAAGGGGTGACAGGACTCGGCGAAGCGTGGGGCGGGGCAGAGATAGCCCATGCAATCGAGCGGGCGAAACCGCTCTTCATCGGTACCGACCCACTCGAAGTCTCGCGCCTTGCGAAGCGTTTTAGCATTTATCGCCTGTCGTCAGAGCAGATGACCTATTCCGCGCAGATGAAGTTTGTCGGCTCCGCAATTGAAGTTGCCTGCTGGGATATCGTTGGCAAGGTGCTTGGTAAGCGTTGCGGCGATCTCTGGGGCGGTATCGAAAAGGAATGGGTGGAGTTTGCTGCCTACCTCTTTTTCCGCTATGAAACCCTTGAGCGAGAGGGAAACTTGAGCGACCCGCAGTTTGTCGCCGACTATACGCTCGAACTCATTGAAACGTGCGGATTTCGAGATGCCAAACTCAAGGGGGGCGTACTCGAGCCGGAACGCGAAATTGAAACCATCCAGCGAATGCGCGAAACATGCGGGGAACGCTTGCGACGCATCCGGTTCGATCCCAACCAGGCATGGTCTGTAGAGACCTCAATCAACACACTCCGAAAGATGGAGGATTACGATATTGAGTTTGTGGAAGACCCGACTTGGGGAATCGAAGGGATGGGCTTGGTTCGCAAAGACGTCCGCATTCCACTGGCCACCAATATGTGCGTCGTGAGTTTTGAGCAAATTCCATTAGCCATAAGGACCCGCGCAATCGACATTATCTTGGGCGATTTGCATTTTTGGGGTGGTCCAACCGCGCTCATCCAACTCGCCAAAATCTGCGATACCTTCAATCTCGGCTTGAGCCTGCACGATGACAGGCAATGCGGAATCAGCACCGCAGCGGTTGTGCATCTCGCAGCAGCGAACTCGATGTTCAGCCATGCGGCGGATTCACACTTGCCTGAACACAGCGGCGACATTATCACCGAGCCGTGGGAATTTGCCAACGGTTCCTTAAAAGTCCCTGAAGGAGCGGGTTTGGGCGTTACGCTCGAGCGCGAGCAACTCGACAGATTTCATCGACTTTACCTCGAACACGGGGATCGGGATGAGTTCCAGGATGAACAGCGTAAAGGCTGGTCACCGTATCTCCCACTTTGGTGATAACGCAAGATGCAAATTACGGGCAAAACAAGTTTTGCATTCCAAGCTATGATTCTTCTCACGCACATTGAACTAGACCAGATTGCCGACGCCATCAAACAGAAGCAGAGGGAAATTGAGATTTCAGCAAGTCTAGGGAGATGGAATCCCAAACAAGCACAGATTGATGGTAATCTCGTGAAGATCGAGGATGAATCTTTCGATTTCTCGCGGGTGAAGTACGATCGGAAATCGGTGTATCGCCTTGAAGATGCAACCTTAAAAAAGATACAGTTCTTCTCAGAAAAAACCAATAAACTCTACAAGCTCGTTTCTACCACTCCGATGCCCACTTTATCCATTTCGGGAATTTACATGCACCGACTCATTGAAGGCGGACCCAAAGCTGATAATCAGCGTCGCCTGCACCTCCTTCACCCACTCAAGAATTGCCGCGTTCTGGATACCTGTCTGGGGTTGGGTTACACGACGATTGAAGCCGCGAGGCATTGCAAAATGGTCTGCGCTTTTGAAGTCGATCCGAATGTCATCGAGATTGCTCGGATGAACCCTTATTCTTGGGAAGCATTTCATCAAGACAACATCCATCTCACGATTGGAGATGTCTACGAAGAGATCGAAAACTTGGAAGATGCGTCCTTCGATCGGGTCATCCATGACCCGCCGCGATTCAGTCTGGCTGGCGACCTTTACTCTCGACGTTTCTACGAACAGCTTTACCGTATTCTGCGTCCGAGGGGTATCCTTTTCCACTACACCGGGAGGCCGGGGAGCCAAAAGCACGGGAGGGATTTCCCCGCCGAAGTCATGAAAAGACTCAAAGAAGTCGGCTTTCGCAAAGTGACACGAGTACCGGAAGTGCTGGGCGTTACCACCCGACGATAGGTTATGAATCACGTATCATCTATTTCGGGTAACAAGACCCACTGTTGAGAAGAGGTTGTACCTTTCAGGTGGGAGGGATGCTCAACTTGCCGCTCGCTTTAAGTTAAACTCAGATGAGGTCAAAATGGGCCAATCGCATATCCCCTCCCTTGCCAAGGTCAGGAGCGGATAGTTTCGTTGAAAACCTGTTTTGCGCGAGGTCTTACTCGTCTCCGGGCTCGACTCCCCCACCTGAAGGGTCGCAGGGGCAAGTGTCCGCCCCTGAACTTCGTTGCTCCGCTACTCGAACACTGCTCTGAACCGCGCCAATTCATTCAGTGCATCGGTGGAGTCAACAAACTGGCCAACCGAGCCCAAGTGATTGGGCAGTGCGCTAACTTCCTCGCTCGCGATCTCCGCACGGATAGCATCGACAAACCTATCAGCGTGGATGACCCGGAAAGGGCGAGTGTAGTACTGGGCTGGGATACCTGCGTTGGCAGAAAATCGGTGATACCCAAATCGTTATGCCTCCTAGCGACAAACTGGTAAGCTGTTGTCATGTACTCTTCCCGCTCCTGCCACGAATTGGCTTTCAGCACCCCCGTGAAGACTGGTAAGAGTTCATCGGCACAGCTTAGATAAGGTACAATTTTTCCATCCAGAGACCGAGCGGTCACTGCTTTGGTAATGGATGTCCTGAAGTGAAACAAGAGCAGTATTCATCCGCAAACGGTGCCTTCCGAAGAACACGATTTTTCACTTTTAATCTTACGCTTCAAAGCCTGGCTGGCATAATAGAGGCGCGATTTGACAGTTCCTATTGAACAGCCTAATCTTTGAGCGATTTCTTCGTAATCCAATTCATTGTAATACCTCAAGATTAAAATGTCGCGGTGTTTGGAAGTGAGAGAATCAATAGCAGCTTTCAAAAGAGATTCCTGTTCCTCCTGTTCTAAAACCTCTTGCGGTGAAAGAATGGAGGCATCAGGAATAGCTTCATGCAACTCATACGTTTCTTCCTGGCCTTCGGAGGTCTCATAAGTCAGTTCCTGAGAAAGTGAAATTGTTTGATGTCGAATCGTCCGGCGGATTTCGTCTCGATAGAGGTTGAGGGCGATGTGATAAAGCCAGGTTGTGAATTTTGCATTAGGGACGTAGCGGGTTCGGGCATTGAATGCTCGCAGGAAGGTCTCTTGAGTTAGGTCTTCTGCCCGTACTCGATCTCGCCGTTTCTTTTCACCATAAGAAGGCCTTTCGTTGTCAAGGAGCCGTTCTTTAAAAAAGCGAATCAATCCTTTTTCATGCCGCTTCATCAAGATGTCAAATGCCCGATTTTCACCGTGTTTACACTTTAACATCAATTCTTCGCTGGACAGTTTTTCCATTAGTCGAATCTCCAAGCGTAGCCGAACTCGCAAGAGTTCGAGCGGGATTGGCTCCCGAATTCTAGCGAATTCGGCTACAAGTGTACAGATTGCGTTACCGAAGAAAAGTCTAAGACGGCGATAAACCAGTTCCTGCGGGGATGCGCTTTCCAGCGATGACGGATTCATGGAGGCCTCGAAGTGGATCGAGCGCTCCAGAGAGTGCTGCTTCTGCTAACACATTCGTCGTCTGCTGGAAAGCGGCAGCGGATAGAAAACTATCGCTTGAAAGCGCAACTTCGGTGAGACCGGAAATTAGTGATTCACAGGTCGCTGGTGTCTCCACCTTCGCGTTTTCTTCCGTCATTCTTGTGCGGCTAATTTTGTCCCCCTCGGCGAAAGCGGTATCACCTGGCTCTACAATTTTGACATGGGATAGCATCTGTCGGATGACAATCTCGAAATGCTTAGAGTCGATTTCGATTCCTTGTTGGAGATAAACCTGCTGGAGTGCTTCTAAGAGATGCGCCACAAGAGCTTCAATACCACCCTCGGCAAGAGTCTTGGGGAAGTCGGAGGTACGTGCTTCCAGCAATTCAGTCAACTGCTGAACACCCGCTAGCGGTAATCGAGACGCACGTTCACCTAAGGCTGAAGCTGCAATCATCCCAACGGACGTTCCGAGTTGAACAGGCTGTCCGGTGCCGAGATCGGTTCCATAGCACTTGGCACAGATTCCATGCTCTGTTTCACAGTTCACAGGATTTTTGGTCTTTTCCGTCCCGCAATCTGCTTCTGTGATGAGGACGTTAGAGACAGCCGCAACAAGCCTGCGCGATAAATAGCCGCAGGATGCTGTTTTCACGTTCATATCTGCAAGGAACTTACGTCCGCTACGGGCGATGATAAAATGTTCCTCGGGAGAAACTCCGTCACGATAGTTACCACCGAGGAAGCGAGGATGATGCGGTTTCTTTACATCCGGGTATAATCCCAATATTCCCGTTGCCTGTCGAAGACATTCCGGCAAAGATTCTCGCGCCCCTGAATGATACATGAGGTACAGTGGATTTAACCCATCCGTGCTTGTCTTAAAGGACTTGAGCAGTTCCGTCTCGCATTCTGAGATAATAGAATCGAGGGCAGTAACTGGCGGAAGGGACTCCGTTGCTACCATTTCTTCAATGCGTCGGATATAATCGGCTGTGTCAAAATCTGTTTCTATAAGGCTCAAGCTAATCGACGCCCCCATTTGCGTGGCAAAGCGAAATCCGAGATTTGTGAGTTGCTCCAAGAGCGTAACTGTCCGAGCTTCTCCATGTGATTCATACACGGATTGGACAATTTCGAATAAACGAGTTTTGTCCAGTGTCTCATTGACATAAGGATGCACCTCTTCTAAAACCGTGTTGAAGATGACTCGACCAACCGTCGTTGGAATCTGGTTATCCTTCCAGTTGACTATCACTTTATCGTGAAGTCCAAGTTCACTCAGTTCATAAGCACGTGCCACTTCATCTCCAGTCATCGGTGTCGTAATGTTTCGCACATCTGCATTCGACGAAAGGGTAAGATAGTAACAACCCAAAATGCTTTCAAGTTCAGGTCGAGCCAGTAAACTCCCGGCCGCCGGCAACATCAGGTTTCGATGTGAGAGCATTAATTCACGCGCTTCTTTTTGAGCGGCTTTGGTCAAGGGCAAGTGAACCGCCATCTGATCGCCATCGAAGTCCGCGTTGAAGGCGGCACACATCAGTGGCTGAAGACGAATCGCCTTTTCATCAATCAACACGGGTTTGAACGCTTGCAAACTACCACGATGCAGAGTCGGCGCCCGGTTCAGCAGTACCACCTTGCCTTCGGTCACTTTGTCCAACATCGCTATCGCTTCAGGACGTTTTTCATCCACGATGCGTTTCGCACCTCGAATGCTTGCCGCCTGTTGCGATATCATCAACTCATGGATGACAAATGGCTCAAACAGTTTCAGCGCAATGTCTCGGGGTAAACCGCACTCATCCATCCGAAGTTCAGGACCGGGAACAATCACAGACCTTCCTGAATAATCCATACGTGCTCCCAACAAACGACGCCGGAACAAACCTTCTTTCCCTTTGAGTATATCAGAGAGTGACCGCAAAGGTAGATTTCCTCCATTGCGTACAATCCGACCGTAACGACCGTTGTAGATAAGTGCATCAACCGCCTGTTGCAGCATGCGAGCTTCGTTGTGGATAATCGTCTGCGGTGCATCCAAATCAATAAGCCGGTTGAGTCTCTTATTTCTAAGAATGACACTTCGATAGAGCAGATTTAGGTCTGAGGTTGCGAACCGACCTTCATCACTGACAGGAACAGTAGGACGCATGGCCTGTGGAACAACGGGTAGAACCTTTAGTAGCATCCACTCAGGACGCACCCCGGACTGAAGAAAATTGCGGACCAATTTGAGACGTTTCTCAAGTTTCCGCTTACCTTCTTCCTGCGTAGTAACCTGCATTGTTGAAACGAGTTTTTCTTCTTCTGATTTCAAATCGATGCGTTCCAACAATTCCCGGACAGCCGCACCACCGATGCCAGCACGAAAATCGTGTTGCGCGTTGAAGGTTTCGTACTCCTCCTTGGTCACGACCTGCCCGACCTTGAGTGAGTCCGTCGCGCTGTCAAGAACAATGTAGTTCTCGAAATAAAGCACGCTTTCTAGCTGTTTGAATGTCAGATTAAGCAAGGGGGCGATCTGGGAATCAAGTCCCTTGAAGAACCATACGTGGGAGACAGGCAGGGCAAGTTCAATCTGCCCCATCGCGTGCGAGTTAGGCAGTTCGATCAGCGAAGATTCTCGAATCTCTTCCTCAATCTGATCGCCCTGTTGCATCCGATGACTTAGTTGTGGAATGTTTAGCCCAACTTCTCCTTGTGACCACTCGCGTATCTGCTCTGGCGATGCCAAACAGATGTGGACACCTTCATCGTCTTTTGTCAGGTCAATTCCAAGTCCACGCAGGCAATTGGTGAGGAGCTTAAAAGTAGGTGTATCCCCATCCATCCCTTCCAATACTGGGACGTCTCCATGAGCCAGCCGCCGATAAAATGGAATACCCGCCGTCGCATTCGATTTGACCGTCATCATCTCATAAAGGTTATGCGCTGCTCCGTAGGCTTCCAGTGCCCAAACCTCCATCTCGCCCAG
>JADFGN010000322.1 GCA_022567695.1 Candidatus Poribacteria bacterium
AAGAGGTCGGCAGATGTACTTCAATCGGGAGAATGCGACGCTCCTCCGGTCATATCGTCGCTATTATTCAAATACGAAAGGAAAGAGAAATGATTAAATTGAGTTGTTCTACTGGAATACATGCACTCGCTATCACGTTGATGCTCGGGTGCTTTGCAATTAGCGGAGCCATGGCTGACATCAACGATGGTCTAGTTGCATGGTGGAATTTTGAAGGCGGAAGCACCAATGATGCCGCTGGCAACAACGACGGTACAGCGATGGGCAGTCCAACTGTCGGTGAAGGTTACGGCGGCTCTGATGGACTTTGGTTCAACGGCGTAGATCAATACGTTACCGTTCCGAGCAGTGCAAGCCTTGAGATTTCCGGTGACCTTTCTGTTGTTGCCTGGATAAACGTGACGGTAGGAAACGACCACGGGGGTATATGTTGGAAGGGACAGGGCATCGGTTGGGGCCCTCGCTTCTCATGGCGTATTGCAACGACCACCGACACGAATATAACATGGGGACGTACCGACGGTAACGAAGCCTTTGAGGGTGCGGAACTCTGGTTTGCAACGGATAACGTTATCCCCGGTCTCGACCAGTGGGTTCATGTCGCGCTGACCTCTTCTTCAACGGATGGACAACGTGCATATGTCAATGGAGACGATGTTACTTCAATGGAGACGATGTTACTGATCTTACCGGACAAACTGATAATGCGGCTGCCACAGGCCCGTTTGGAACATTCCCGTCCTATCCAGTTGAAATCGGTGCCGGCAGACGTGTTGGCGGCACTGACGGAAATGATGCCTTCTTCAACGGTGGTCTTGATGAGATCGGTATCTATAATCGCGCATTGAGTGCAGATGAAGTTGCCGAACTTGCTGACGGTGGTTCCCCAACCGCAGTTGAAGCGCAGGGCAAAATCGCCACAACGTGGGGTGACATCAAGAGCATCCGTTAGGTATATTTCTGGTTAAGGATTTTTGTAACTTAAAGGCTTAGAATTTATTTTATAGATTCTAAGCCTTTTTCAGTATTAGCTTGATATTTTATGGAGTGCAAAACTTGTTTTGCGGAGACTGAGCAAGACAAGTCTTGCATTCCAAAATGTAGCTGAATTCGCAAGAATTTAGAACCGAATTTTTGCAAATTCGGCTACGGGATGGAATGGAACGAATTGGCATTCCGTTATGATTCCATCAACTCCGCAATTTCAACTGTCCGATTCTCCTCTGCGCTTTGAATGGCCGCGAAAACAATCGCCAACGATTTAAGGTTGTCTTTGCCACTACACTCCGGTTCGCGCCCTTCACGGATGGCTGAGATGAATTCGGCGAGGATGGCGTCTTGGCCGGCTAGCGGAAGTTGATCGGTAGGAATCTCCTCCCGTTTACGCTCATCCGGTGGATACGCTTGCGTCAGATAGATCTGGTCCTCCTCCCACGTCAAGCTTCCCTTGGGACCTTCAATTCTCCAATCACCATTCCACGGCGATTGTTTCCCTGTGCTACTTCCAAGCGCGTGGTGCGTTGCTATGAATCTGCCCTCAAAATCGATCACTGCTGTATGCCCGGCATCGCCAGCGTGGAATCCCCACGGCGGATTCCATGTTCGGGCGTAAACACTGACTGGCTCTCGATCAAGCACATAGCGGAGCAGATCGAAGTGATGAATCCCCATGTCCGTAATCAAGGGGTAGGGCATTGTCGTGTAGTGCGTTCCCGGTCTTGTTGCCCATGCGCGATAGAAACCAACCGTCACTTGAGCGGGGTCACCAATCACGCCCTCTTTGAGCAACCGATGGGTCGTTCGCGGTACGGGACCAAAGCGGTAGTTCTGCGTGACCATGTGCGTTTTACCCGCCGAAATTGATGCCTCGACGATCTGTTTGGCGGCGTCGAAATTATCGCTCATCGGCTTCTCCCCGATGAGGTGAAGCCCTGCCTCAAAGACCTCCATCGCTACAGGCGCATGTGCTTTCGGTGGCGTGACATCAAGCGCAAAATCGGCTTCGATTGTCTGTAACGCTTCTGAAAGCGAAGGAAATAGCCTATCCATTGGCAGACTCAATTCTTCTGACACGCGCGTGCGTTGCTCTGGTACCGGCTCGACATACCCGACAATTTCGACATCTGGATTTTTGTTGCAAACGTGAACCCAACTCTTCGCTCGCCCACCTAATCCGATTATAATTCCTTTCATAAATTCCTCCCTTGTTACTGCCAGATTTATTTCCCATTTTACTTGATTTTCGCTAGGCACGCAAGTATTTTCATCGTCGGTAGAGATTTTAGGTTTGATGATCTAGATTTGAGTTGATATAATAGCAGAAAGGTACTTACAATATCAAACATCCCAATCGTGTTATACTATAATATAGCAAACATGTCAAACATCAGGTAACAGGACCATCTTGAAGCAACGAAAATTTTCTCCATCTAAAAAACAGCTTATCGTCTTCATTCTGATAATCATTGGGATTCTGATTGTGACGGCAATCATCTATCAACGGACCTCCCTTTGGAAACCGGAGGAAAGTCTTATCACCTTGCTTCCCGATCGCCCAATCTGTTATTTAAGCCTCAAAGAACTGGGGAATTTGGTAGAGACATTCGAGCGTAGTGAATTCGGCAAACGCACGGCACAGATGCCCATTCTCTCAGAAATGCAACAGACACTATGGTGGCGGCTGATTACTTATCAAAAGCAATTGTGGGAATATGAAATGGGCGGGGTGCTCGATCTCAAAGTCATCAAAGGATATTTCGGCGAGGAAGCGATCGTGGCGCTCTACAAACGAGGCGATGCAATTTCGTTCTTAATAATTAGTGCTGTCGGCGCAAAAGAGAAGTTGGAGATCGCGGCAATTACAGCAACAGACTTTGTCAACCCGAAGTACAAGCGTATCCAAGAGAACTACAGGGAATTTACGGTGAACACGATAATTGGTTATCCGCTTGATTTCAGCTATGCATTCATCGGAAAAATTGGCTTGTTGACGCTTGATAAATCCTTGATTAAAGACACGATTGATATCTTTGCAACGCAGAAACAGAATTTCACGAACCAACACACAATGGGCAAATATCTGCGTCATCAATACGAAACAAATAAAAACACGATTTACATGGATTTTCCGCAACTCGCTCAATCCTTTGAATTTGGGAAACAATTTAAGCCTCTTTTGAACGGACTGGATGTGTGGACATTCAGTAACCGCTATGAAAATGGAACCATTCATTCTCAGCATCGACTTACACGGCGTGAGGGTTGGCAACCTGGTGAACGGAATACGCAATCAATTAATCAACTCCCGCTCTCAATCCTCCCGGCGAAAACGGCGTTGATGAGTGTAAGCCATTATACAGATCTCTCAGCGTTCTGGAAGTGGCTAGGTATAACTGTAGAAACGGAATCCACGCCGTCGGAAAAATTCGATTCTTATATCGAGAATGAAATTATATTGGCATTGCTTTCCTCCGAATCTACTGCAACAATGGCGATACCCTCGGTAATCCTAATCTTCCCAATCGCAGATCGAGCAGGCTTAGAAACAGATTTAGCCAAACTCAAAGCGGAAAGGATCTCAATTAACGGCAAGCCCCTTCAATTCCTGCCTTCTCAAGACTATCATGGCATTCAGATTTACCCGACTCAACTTCGGCTCGGACTCCTGTTTTCACTCAAGGGAGGATATACAATTGTCGACAATTATTGGATAGTTAGCACAACACTTGCAGGCTTGAAATCTACTATCGATACCGCCATTGGACAATCGACTGCGTTAGCCAACGTCAAATTTCCCTCGCCGTCTAATCAACCGAAAGTGGGTTATATTTTGGTGCAGCCAAGCTACTTTATCCCGGAGATCAAGCGTCTTATCCCCATTGCAGGTTTGATTGCGTCAGCCTCTGGTCAAAAGGTGGATGCCGCTCTCACAAAGCGCGTCATGGATAACATTTTTCCGCTGGAAGCACTTGGGGCAATCTCGGTTGATATTGAATTTAATCAAAGCACTATCAGTGCGGACGTTCAGATCGTTTTGGAGGAGTAGTCAACTGATTTTATCGGAGCGCGTTTCCCAATTGACAATCTAGGCATGATATGTTACATTTCAAATTGAAGTCGAAGCAGAAGCTATCGTCCAGGAAGATGTGAGTTCCAAAACGCAGAATTGTTGATTTTTTGACTTCGGAGGTAAAAAGATGAATCCATCAGTCGATTTTAGGCGAGAACACGGATATGTTTTGCCCGTTTATCCCAAAGCGTCTGGAAAGGCAACCACTTATATCGAAGGCTACCCGGCGGAGGATGATGAACCGATGGCTGAGACTCAATTCCATGCCCGACAGATTGTTACCCTCAGCTATCAGTTGGGGGCATTCTTCGGCTTCGAGGAAAAGGTATACATTGGCACCGACAATTTTATCTACTACGCAAAAGGGGATATTTCCAAAAAAGTGGCACCGGACATATTCGTTGTTCTTGGTGTGGATGCGATTCCGGCGCGACGTAGTTTTTACACATGGGCTGAAGGTGTAGCTCCGGCGGTCGCCTTTGAATTTCTCTCAGATAGTACAGAGCGCAAAGATCGTGTGACCAAACCGCAGTTGTATTTGCAAACAATCGGGATGCAGGAGTATTTTATCCATCAACCTCAAGGGGACAGACGCCCCGAATCGCGGGGTTGGCGTCGGACAGCGGCAGGGGAAATTATCGAAATTCCACCTGAATTGCCGCCTTGGATGCAAGGGACTTCAGAACAAATGGCACTCTTCAGCAAAGCACTGAATCTCTGGTTTATGCCAGAGGATCAACCTGATAAGGTGAAATTGTTGCGTCCATATTATCCAGACGGCACGCCTTTGCCGACTTATGAGGAAGTTAAACAAGAACGGAATCAAGCTAGGCAAGAGCGAGATCAGTTTGAGCAAGAACGAGATCAGTTTGAGGAAGAACGAAATTACTTCAGGACGAGGACTGAAAACCTTGAGGCAGAGGTAGAAAAACTGCGGGCACTTTTGGATGAACGTTCAAGCTAATTTTTCATTTGAAGGTTCCAACCCATGCGACGAATCAAAGTTTGAAAGGGAGTAAAGAATCATGAGAATTTTACGCACGCCATTCACTTTTTTAATTATTGTTTATGTGAGCATATCTCTGTTCGCCTTCAACGCAAGAGTCGAAGGCCGCATTTCATCCAGCACAAAACATCTTGATCGCCACATCGATAGCAAATTAAAGGAGCAAAGTATAAAACCTTCCAAGCGATCTAAAGATGCCGAATTTTTGCGGCGTATCCATCTAGATCTCACAGGGAAGATTCCTACCATTGAAGAGGTACGAAATTTCATCACAGATGGATCCAAAAACAAACGCGAGAAAAAGATTAACCAACTCATTGGCAGCGAACCCTATCTTGATTATTGGTCACGGCTCTGGCTCAACTGGTTAATTGGCAGAGATGATTCCGACCAAGATCGCCGCATGGGGCTTGAAATGTGGGTGCGGAAAGCACTGGCGAGGAATATGCCCTACAATCAATTTGTAGCGGCACTTCTGACAGCAGAGGGAGATGTGCGGGAAAACCAAGCTGGAAATTATTTGCTGCGCTACGATCTTTCACCGATCGACCTGACATCTCATGCCTCACGCCTGTTCCTTGGCCTGCCGATGCAATGCGCTCAATGCCATGACCACAAAACTGAGGAATGGCTTCAGGAGGATTTCTACGGAATTGCCGCCTTTTTCACTGGCATGCGGCGTGAAGAAGTTTACGAAAAGGATGAAAAGGGGCGTAACCGCGTCGTGAGTACTATCATCAAGAATACTCCCAGAAGTCGCATTACCATCCCAGATACGAATGAAGAAATCTCGCCTCGCCTGCTTGATGGGGAACAGTATCAGGGATTGCTAACAAAGCGGCGTCAAGCGTTGAGTGAATGGATGACAAGAAAAAATAATCCTTACTTCAGTCCTGCCATTGTGAATCGAATTTGGGCGTATTTCATGGGAAAAGGATTTGTCGAACCGCTCGACGGGTTCGGGGAAGAACACCCACCTTCACATCCCAGATTGTTAGATTGGTTAGCCGAAGACTTTGTCATTCACAACTATGACCTACAATACCTGATGCGGACAATCCTAAACTCTAAAGCTTACCAGCGAACTTCTGAAACGAATAAGAGTAATAAAGACGATGAAATTTTTCATTCGCACGCCTATCTCAAGCCGTTGAGTGCGGAACAGTTTTTCTACTCTATGCTTGAAGCAACAGGATTTGAAAGGCAGCAAAAACGGCGCGATCGCGGCCAGCTTGAAGCGAGGAAACGCCGTTATCTTGAACGTTTCATCTTTTTGCTCAAGAACGGAGAAATGGAAGAAATTGAAGCGTTCAACGGAACAATCCCGCAGGCGTTGATGATGATGAACGGTTCGTTGGTTAATGATAGTGCAGACCATAAAAAACGGGGTAGCTTGATGAGTTACATTATCAAAACATGGCGCCATCCCGGGGATCGGATTGAGCACCTCTATCTTGCAGTCCTCTCGCGCCTGCCGACAACTGCGGAAAAATCCTATTTCAATCGTTATCTGAAAAAGAGCCTTTACCGCAACAAAGCATTTGCTTATGAAGACCTCTATTGGGTATTGTTAAATTCCGCCGAGTTTGCGTTAAATCATTGATTAGGATAGCTTGGGCTACCCTACGATTAACAGGTCTAAAAACCTTGAAAAGGTTAGGTAGGCCGTTGTCACTCGCCGTCAATTCAACAATAGCTAACTTGCCGACGGCAATGTCTGTCAAAACCTTTTCAAGGTTGCGTTTGCAATCCTATTTGGGCCTTATGCTAGTTACGCTGAATGCTGATGAACACTGGATCTATTTTGGACCATCCGTCCTAGCCTTAGCCTTGGCCTCAGTCTTTATCAGGGTTCAGCAAATTTTGTCAGTCAATCAGCCAGAGGGTCTATGTCGGAATTTGAAATCATTTTGGCTGGCATGTCTGCGATCTGGTCAACGAGCTGAATCGTATGCATAAAAGATTGGGTTGGTGGACTTTCTTGGCACAGTTCTTATCAGGCGGCTTGTTTCTGCTGCCAGTGTTTGGATTTTCTTGATGAATGTCCTGTTTTGTC
This sequence comes from Candidatus Poribacteria bacterium, assembly GCA_022567695.1. Lineage (GTDB taxonomy): Bacteria > Poribacteria > WGA-4E > WGA-4E > PCPOR2b > JADFGN01. Next base: position 7,132 of record JADFGN010000322.1, read on the forward strand.
ATATACTCAATGCCCAATTTTTGTAGATGTGGGCATACCGAAAAAAGGTCGGTTCACCAGAGCGTTTCATGGAGAAAATGTGGAATGTCTCCTGGCAAGGACTGTAAGGAGAAATGATGACTAAGAGCCGAAATATCCACGAGGTCAAGCTAGACATTCGTCCCAATGGGTTGTTGTGTGTACCTGTCAAAATTAACGGACAAGGGCCGTATTCATTCATACTGGATACGGGTGGCGGCTATTGTATCTCGCATGAAGTTGCCCATAGCCTACAACTTAAACGCTTAGATTGGGCTAACGAACATATGCACACCACCATTGTATCGGTTGCCGTAGAATCCGTACGATGTAGCGGACAACTGATGTATATCCGGGATTGTTCCGACTTCTCTCGCATAGCACAGGGCCAAGTCGATGGTATGTTAGGTCATGAGTTCCTCAAATTATTCCATACGACCATCAATTACCCGAAGCAGACGCTCATTTTGGAAGCATTTGAAAATATGGAGGGTGAATTCAACCATATTGCGGCGGATTACAACCGCCGTGGCAACTGGCATGACATACTTCAACGATTGTTAGGCTGGAAACTGATTTCTCAGACAGAAGCCCAGCAAGGCTTCAAAATTCCTGGAGCGAGTCGTTACCCGTGGGAAGCCGTCTTTGACTACGACTCTGGACAGCTTCACGTCGGGACTGTTAATCAGACGTTTTTTGAGCCAGGGAAAGGTTATTCTCCCTTTGCCATCTATGCACATATCAAGCATAATGGAAATTTTGCCGACGCCGCAAAAGATTTAGCGGCTCAAGGGTTCGGCTTCCAACATGAAACCCAATCTGGAGAGAAAAAATCCTCCGAAGTCGAAATGTCATCGGATACTCTCCACGCAGACATGTCAAACCATTTGGCTCATCAATCCACTGCAATCCAGCTACAGCTTATGGATTCCATTCCGTTTGTGCCTGTCACCGTTGATGAACAAGGGCCGTTTCTATTCCTACTTGATACTGGGGCGACAGGCGATTGGCAGCGTATTTCCCCAGTGGTTGCCAACACTTTGCAAATCGACCCCGACTCGCCACGTGACGTTACAATCGCTATTGGAAGTGCAAAACTAGAGAATCTTCCCGCAAGCTTGACGGATTGTTCTCACATTGATGAGCGTTTGAAAGACCACGGGTATTTGGCGATTCAAATTGATGGTTATATCGGTTACAATTTTCTCAGAGAATTTGTCGTTACTATTAACTATCGGTCTCGAACCCTCACTTTGGCACGGTCTTAGCCAGCTGAATCCCGCCCCCGGACAAAAGACGGTCGTCTGGGATGGCAAGGATGCCTCCGGCAATAAACAGGATCAAGAATATGGCTATGAACGCAGCGACGGTCTGAGCGTTTTCGTTGTCGGTTAACGGTGCAAACACGCCGCTCAACGACTCGGCGATCCGGCTCGATACCGCCAGCCCCACTACCACCGTCGCCAGATGCACTCCCATTCGCAGCAACCCCATGGACGCGCCCCACGAAGCGGTCCCTGCCCAAACAACTAGAATAACGATGTCTACCCAGTTCATACGCTTCCTCCTCGGAGACGAGTAGGCGCCGCAAATACGGCCAGTTTACCACCGGAGGCTCCAGCGGCCGAAATTGGTACGTCCCCGGGCTATCAGCCAGTCGCGCAGCATTACCAGTAGGATCAGCGCAACGCTGGCGAATAAGTACCCAC
>JADFGN010000323.1 GCA_022567695.1 Candidatus Poribacteria bacterium
CATGTTGGCGAGGCTGATTGCAGGCAAACCGCTCAAAAAGGCGATGAAGATTAAGCGGGCTAAGGTTCCAAAAGTCAGTCTTTTCATGGTCGAATCCTCCTTGATAGGATAATACAGGTGATGTTTTTGATCAAGCAAAATGTGAGCAATTGACGAGATTGCAAAGCGTTTAGAAATCATACCTCTCATCTCTCTGTTTTGATTCGTCCCCATGTTGTTGCCAGTTTCCCCTGCGGAGAAACAGCAAACGGCCATCCCTCGGGCGTGTATTCTTCGACGGTTGAAAGACCGGGACCCAACCATACCGCGTTACCACCGATCGCATAAATCTTCCCATTCACAGCGGCGGTAACGAGAGATCTTGCTGTCGGCATATCAGCTTTCTGAGTCCATTTATCCGTCACCGGGTCGTATTCTTCTACGGTTGCAAGCGGTACGCGGGTATTTGGTACACCGCCGATGGCGTAAATTTTTCCATTCACGGTGTTGGTAGAAAGGTCTAATCTTGCAGTAGGCATGTCAGCTTTTTGAGTCCATGTGTCTGTCGCCGGGTCGTATTCCTCTACCGTGTTTGACGACACCCAGCGACTCGCTACGCCGCCGATGACATAGATCTTCCCATTCACCACGCTGGTGGAATGCACTGCTTTTGCGGTCAGCATATTTGCTTTCTTCGCCCATCTGTTTGTGAGGGGATTGTATTCCTCTATGGTTGCGAGAACCTTCCGATCCGCAAGGCCGCCAATGACGTAGATTTTCTGGTTCACCACGCCAGCAGCTAAAGACCACCTTTCGCTCGGCATGTCCGCTCTCTTCCGCCATTTCCCGTCCTTTGCAAAACTCATTTCTGGCATTGCCCCTAAAAACACGATGCACATCAAACTGGCTAACGTTCCAAAGGTCAGTCTTTTCATGGTCAAATCCTCCATTTTTTTTGACTATTTTATTCCCTGTTCTGCTTTAGCCACCCCCATGTTGCTCTGAGCTTGCCAGCGGAGGAGACAGTAAATGCAATAGCCGGATCAAACCAAGACGGCGTAACATCTTGGATCAAGGGACGGTTTGTCAGGTTGTGAGGGTTTTTGCCGTCGGCGTCCATCACGTAGATTTCCTCAAGCCCATCCCGCTTAGACACGAAGGCGATTTTTTGACCATCAGGTGACCAGGCAGGTTGACCATCCAGCGCGGGATGATTGGTCAGGTTTCGGGGGTTTTTCCCATCGGCGTCCATCACGTAGGTTTCATAATTCCCATCCCGCTTAGACACGAAGGCGATTTTTTCACCGTCGGGCGACCAGGCAGGACCCAACCAAGCGGTCCCATCTTGTGCAGGATGATTGGTCAGGTTTCGGAGGTTTTTCCCCTCGGCATCCATCACGTAAACTTCCCCATTTCCATCCCGATAGGACACGAAGGCAATTTGTGCTTGTTTGGGCGCTTGTGCTCGAACACTTATCAATGGCACGGCACAACCCAATAGCATGAAAATTGCTAACGTCCAAAGTGTAAGTTTTCTGATGGTCAAACCCTCCTTGACAGGATAATACAGACGACATTTTTTTATTGAGGGCAAGGTTGTTAAAAACGCGATGCCCATCAAACTGGCTAACGTTGCAAAGGCTAGTCTTTTCATGGTTCAATTCTCCTTTACAGGATAATACAGGTGATAGTTTCGATCACGCAAAATCTCGAATCTCGAATCGACTTGACGGAATCAGAGCATTCGGATATACTTCTGTTGACTCATCCAAAATACTTAATGGATTCCGAAAGGAGTGCAACCTATGACTGTTGACAAACGCAAAAAGCATTTTGGCTCTAATCGAGATAAACTTCATGTTATTGCTAAGGAGTTTGCAAAAAAGGTCGAGAACAATCCAGGGGTTTTGGGCATTGTTGCCAAGCCTTATGGGGCTTATATGCATCTTATTGCCCTCATCGATTGGCAAATCCCCAAGGAATTGGAAATGGCGATTTACGACGCCGAACTCAAAATTGCCGATCAATATGAAGGTGAACTGCTCATCGAATTCGATACCGTCAGTTGCCTTTCACCTGAAAGGATTGACGAAGTGGCTTCGGATAATCCAGATAACATCATCTATCGAAAAGGGAAAAACGATGCCCAGCGAGATAACCCACAGGCAACAGATGGAACAAAATGAGCGTCTAGCAAGGGGATTGGTCTTGTTGTCTCCACAATTTATGGACTGGGGAGTTACGGCGTGTTTCTATGCGGCTCTCCATCTCGTTGATGGTTATCTGGCGCGATTGGGCATTCATCCGAACAATCATGCAGAACGCGAGAATTGGATTCGACGGCAACTCCGTCCGATTTATGGTACCTATCGAAGGCTCAAGCAGTTGAGCATGAGAGCACGGTACGATGCATTCCAGATGAACTCCGCTACCGCTTTCCAACCCGCTTTTGTCGAAAACCTTATTTCCACAGAACTGGAAACTATCAGGAATTATATCGCCGGGCTTCTTTAGAAATCATAGTGATTCCCTCCATATTTCGTTCCTTTCCTGACCTTCTTTCGGTCACTCCCACCACCCAAAGGCATGGCGTTTGGATAGATTCGTTGGTCGCCCTCAATTCGATTGTCCGCGTTTAGGGGCAATTGCCGTGCCTAAAATAAGAAATCGGACCTCGATGGTCGCAAAGCCTTGCGCATACTGTCGGGGTGAGGAAATCGGTATCCTATCTAAAAGGGGAAGAATTTGTATCGCGTGTGAGGAATGCTCACATCTATGGCGGGGCAAAGTGGCCATTGCCTTTCTATAACAGGCGAAACGGGGTGTGAAGATTCCTCACGGGCGAGATGTGAGGAATCTTCACATAATTCGAGGCGAAGATAATGTGTCAAAGTTCATGGATTCTTCTCCAAACTTTCCCAATCTGCATCTTGGAAATCACGTTGAACTTCGGCAATATCTTTTTCGGCGTTGTAAAGTCATGATTTATTACCTCCGGCGAGATTGTAATGGGTGACACGCCAAAATAGTTGGAAAATTTTGAGTCCCGGATCGCCTAATTGGTTGTTTTCGTGCTGGCGGGAATATCGATATCCAAACGCGCCATCTTGTCATACAGGATTCTGCGGTCGATACCTAACATTTTTGCGGTCTGTGAGCGGTTGCCGTTGCACACCGAGAGTGCTTTCTCGATGTACTGCCGCTCAAAGCGATCTAAGACCTCCCGATATGGCAAATGTCCGGGCGGAATCGCTTCGACCATCGCTTCTATCGGTGAATCCGCATCAGTCGTGGGTGGCTCGATAAAGTGCAAATGCTCCGGCTGAATGGCTTTCCCACGGCTTTTTATCAGAGCGTGTTCGATTTGGTTTTTCAGTTCTCGGACATTGCCGGGGAAGGGGTAGGCTTCTAAAACTCGGACGGCTTCCGGCGTTAGGGCGGGTGATTCAATCCGCATTTCTTGTGCAAGCATTTCAAGGAAGTGATTCGCAAGGAGCGGAATATCCTCCTTCCGTTCTCGTAGCGGTGGGACTTGGACTGGGAACCGTGCCAATCGATAGTAAAGATCTTCGCGAAACGCTCCAGAGGCGATTTTGGCGTGAAGGTCAGCGTTCGTTGCAGCCACCACGCGGACATCGGCTTGTTGTTCCTGAGTTCCACCGACGGGAGTAAAAGTCCCGTCCTCAAGTACACGCAAGAGTTTAGCTTGTAATTCCAGTGGCATATCCCCGATTTCGTCGAGGAACAGTGTGCCACCATTTGCCAGTTCAAAGTAGCCTTTCCGGTCAGTTGTCGCGCCTGTAAAGGCACCTTTGAGATGGCCAAAGAGTGTCGATTCTGCAAGCTCATGGGGGATCGCAGAACAGTTCAGCGGGATAAACGCACCTTCGGCTCGGGAGCCGCCGAAATGAATCGCACGGGCGATGAGCTCCTTGCCAGTTCCGCTTTCGCCCAAGATTAAGACGCTGGTGGTGCCAAAGGTTTGCAATTGACGGACATCATCGAGGATGCGCTCAATCGTCTTGCTGTTGCCGATAAATCCTTGAATCCCCCAGCGTTCCGCTTCACGTTGGGAGAGGATTGAAAGCTGTGCGTTCGCCGTCTGTCGGGCATCTTCGGCTTCGTCGCGGGCGAGTTCAGCCTGCTTTCGTTGCGTGATTTCTTCTTGGAGTTCTTTGTTTTTACGAAGGAGTGCTTGTGTTAGCCGATGCACTTCGAGGTGGTTCTGAACGCGAACCCAGACCTCTTTTTCGTTGAACGGTTTGGTGATATAATCCACACCACCGACCTCAAAGCCTTCAATCAGGCTTTCGATTTCGTCTTTGGCGGTGATGAATATCACCGGTATCTCGGCGGTGGACGGATTTGCCTTAAGCCGCCGACAGGTTTCAAAGCCGTCCATCTCTGGCATCATGACATCCAGAAGAATCAGATCTGGCTCCGTTCGCGCCGCAATCTGCAAGGCATGCGTGCCACTCGGAACAGCGACGACTTTGTATCCAGCAGATTCCAATGTTTGACCTAACAGATTGAGATTGGCTGGAAAGTCATCAACGATAAGGATTTTTGCGTTCTTCGCGTCAATCGAGTCGCTCATAATCGATGCCTCTTTAATTGGAGTTTTCGATGGCTGTGGATCATTGGACATAACGTATCCTTATACATCTCTGGCGAAAAAAGTTATCCTCTGTCTTTTCGCTGACTGAGATAGCATCAGAACAGAAATCGATATGACGGGACATTCCAGATCGCTCGGTGTAACGACCAAAACCCACCGATAAAAAACTCGCCTAGAATTATGCCTAGAAACAGAGGGATTGCACCTCGATAGGCTTTTACGCCGCCAAACTTGAGAATGACCAGCTTGAGTAACCAACTCACGAAAATCGAACACCAAAACACGTTCATTGACCAACTGCTGGAAACGGCAAAACCCGCCGGGTGAAAAGCCCACCAGATGAATCGCATGCGCATGAACATCAGAAATAGCGTCGATAATCCGCCGAAGATTAGCCCACCAATTGCCCCGAAGTCCGGGGAAGATGGGTAGTAAAGCCACGATTGCAGCAGATTGAACGGACGCCATGAATAGCCGATTGCCGCACCGTATCGATAACCGTCGTCGAGATATGCCCAAAACGCTACCGGACCTGTCACAGCAATTGCTAGAATCATCCCCCAAAGCATCCGGCGATGATTCGTCCGAGTTCGCTCCGCCAGTTTGAACCCTTCAAGTTGGTGCGGCATAACGTGACCGCGATAGGCGCGATTGAAAAAGTGGAAGAAGCCGTACATTGTCAGATCGCTTGGACCGAGCATGCGTGTTCCCAACGATTTGACGAGGGTTGTGTCGGGGCCTGAAAAGTGCAAATCGTGAACAGGTGACCCCAACTCCGCTCGCATCCGCGTGATTGCTGTGGATAGGGCGTAATAGATCAGGAAAAAGAGAAACGAACTCCAGAGTGCCATCCCTAGCCGATGACAGAAGAAGAGGATTAAGCCAAATCCAACAATTAGCCCAATCAACGCCACGCGATAGCTCATCGGTTCATCATTTCCCTCAATTCCGTTGGTGCGAGGATTCAGCCCTGCGGCGATGACTCGGCGCAAATGTTCCCTCGTCATCCACAGCGCAATTAGAAATAACCCCAAATAAGCACCCGTTGTCTGCTGTTCGATGTAGGGAAATTCAGGGAGGTTGTGCAAGCCGAGGGTACTGGCGAGAACTCGTTCAGCTTTCCAAAAGAGGTAGAAGAACCAGCAAGAGAACGAGAGGTCTAGCGGGATAAAGAATCCAAGCCCAACGGCGTAGGGGAAAACAGCGACGGGCGTCCACCCGATCGCGCTCCATGGTTTATTGGTGAAAAGTGGATGGAGGTCATACAGCCGCCCACCGATACCGGGAACGACGGGAAACAGGAAGTGTAACCCATTGAGGATGTCAATGCCTGCGCCGACGGCAAACCCAATCCACATCAACCGATTCTTGAGGAGTGAATTGCCATCATCTGTGAGATGAAGTGGGAGCTGGATAATCGGATAACTCAGCTTTTCCGACTCTGTCCACTGTTTGCGCACCAACACGTTAATGCAAACCATCACGAAGACCAGCAGGAAAATAAACCCCGACCAGATGAGCATTGGCCCCAGCCACGCATTCATGATGCGGTCAACGTAAAGGCTAGACTCCCCTTCCGCGAGTCCCTGCAGGATGTTGCGATCTCTGACAGTCAACCACGGTGGGATAAATCTCCAGAAAAGTTCTGCCCACTCGTTCTCTGGACTGGCAAACCAAAATGGCCCAGTCAAAACTGCCATGAGCACTCGCATCATGTCGAGTCCTGCAATTCCAGAGGAGATCGAGAGCATCACGTAGATGATCAGCAGTTCGCCCTGATTTAGTGCAATATTTGGTAAAATCCGCTTGATTGAGAGGTTAATTAGTAGGAGGACAAACAGGATAAAGATAACGTTGAAAAACAGCGAAACTGTTGTTGAGGTCGCTTCACCTGAAGCAATCCAATAAGCATTGGGCGGAATCAATAACAGCCCGATGAAAATCGCCCGCCAACCTGTTCGGATTTCGGATTTCGGTTGCTTCTGTTGTTTTTCCAATTTATCCTCAACGATGCCTACTTTCAGAGTACATCTGGCAACTCATGCAAGCGTTGAATGGTTTCTTTCCATCGTCCACCTTGAGTCTTCTCCCGGTCAAGTAGGATGGCACGTATCCCTGCCGAGTGCGCTCCGACAATGTCTGCTTCGTAAGAATCACCGACATGAATTGCTTCGTCTACTGAGACACCAACAGCATTCAGCGCATACTCAAAGATCCCCGCATCCGGCTTTGCGCTCTGCACACGCGCATCATGAGAGGCAACAATCACCTCAAAATATCCGTTGATTCCGAGCGTTTCAACCATTTTGTGCAATGGCGTGTCCCAGTTGGAAACAATCACCATCTTCAATCCAGCCTGTTGTAATCGTTCAAGCGTTGGGATAACGTCGTCGTAGAGCGTTGCGTTGTTGCAGGAGAACATCGCGTGTTCGTATTGCAAAACCTCCCATGCAACCTGATCGATGTGTTCACGAACGCCGAGTTTCTTCAAAAACGCTCGACAGCCGTCAAGCATTCGCTCCATCGTCTCGCGGATGTTATCCGTTGGCTTTGAGGCTTCATACGCCTCTGTCACAATTGTCCGTGCCTCCCTGTAGACTTCCCAATCGAGTTCGAGTTGATGCCGCTCAGCAATCTTGCGGGTAGTGACGTGGAGCGGTTGCGTCCAGAAAATCAAGGTGCCGAAGAAATCAAAGAAAACGGATTTTGTCATTGAAACCCCTTGCGTATCAGCGTAAAGCTGTTCGGTGGATTAACTATCCGAAGTGGTATGTTTCACGTTTTAGGATCTGAACTCTTCTGGTAGCAAACGCATAATGAAGTCCACGAAGTCCTGCACATGATTCAGAGCACATTCGGCCTCTTTCATCTCTGGTTCCATTACATCGCCTGGATACCGGAAGAGGACGGAATAGGGCGTTAGCTCTTCAGCGACTTCTTGCCACTGTTCAAGAGCCGGTTCCACATCAATGGATTGCTCCAAGAGTACCCTTAAATCATGCGTTCTTTCAAATACAATATCGTGATAGGTAAGAAAAGCTTTCAATGCTTTTTCACCTGCCTGTTGACAGTGGTAGACGGCCGTATCCAAGTATACCTCTCTACCCGTCATGAGTAGATGGGCAGAACCTAAATCATGCTGACTTTTGGTTAGCCATCTTTGAATCTCTACGTGCTTCGGATCGTTCATAAAGGATTTTTCCCCTTTCTACCACTTGCCGTGCTAGGGAAGTCACGACGACTCGTTGTTTGGCCACTTCCTCTTGAGTCAGTACGATTAGATCTATTGGGACTCTTATACCACGTAGATGCCTATAAGCCTGTTGCGCACGGCGGTAAGCGGGCTCGGTGGATTCCGAGATGATAATCATGATGTCCAGATCGCTTGCTTTGGTCGGTTGACCATACGCATAAGAGCCAAAAAGGATGATTTGTTCCGGTTGTAATCCTTCAACCAATCTCCAAACAATTTCGTCCAGGTTGAAATTAGTCATTGGCTTTCTCCTTCTGCTTCTGACCTGGGGTAATTCCAGGCGATAGTTTTTTCTCCGAAGGTTCACAGTTGAGGGATTGCAGAATCTGACGATTCCCCTCCGTCGCCAATCGCTTGACCGCATTCCATTCGTCGAGTTTATTCTGACCAATCTCTAACGAAAAGACACAGTTATTGTGCAACAATGGGTCGGAATCCGGATCGAAGCCGTAAACTTCACCAGCCCGCTCCCATTCAACTGTGCCGGGGATGGGGGTGAATTCGGCAAGCTTCGCTTGAACACCTCGCTCATGAACAAAACGGATACTTTCGGCGACCTCATCCAAAGGTTGTCCGGGAAGCCCCATCAGCAAGTACACGCCGATATCCTCTGCTGTGAACCCCGCAGTTTTGAGGTTCTCGACAGCTCTCGTGAAACCGTTGTTTGTGACTTTGCGTCCCGTCAATTTTTGACGCATAACGTCGCTCGTTTCAAGGCTAATTCGTATCGTTTTGAATCCAGCGGCGTACATCTTGTGTGCAAGTTGGGCGTCAATAACTTGAGCGTGCATTGAGTTTGGCGTGTGAAAATGAAAGTCCAAGCCGCGCTCGATGACCCCATCCAGAATCTTGTGGATATGCTTCTTTGCATTGAGCAAAAGCGCGTCATCGTAGAACGCGAAATTGCGTGTGCCAAATTCATCATGGCACCACTGAAGTTCGTCCACAACCTGATTCGGTTCACGTTGGCGAAAGCCGGGGCTGACCAAACGGACAGCGCA
>JADFGN010000324.1 GCA_022567695.1 Candidatus Poribacteria bacterium
GGGATTCCTGCGGCGGGCTTTTGATTTTTGAACGCTTGTCGGCTATTATTGTAACAGATCGCTCCAACCTTGTCAAATGGAATTGGAATCTTTTCTCTTGACTTGAAGACGGAGTTGGGTGAAAATAGTGAAAAATTTAGTTCACAAGGAGTCATTTAATGGCAACACATTTACCACGTCGTCGCTTGGGAAGAACAGAGTTGAGCATCCCCGTCATTCCATTCGGGACTCAGGGATTCGGCAACCACTTCGGTTTTGTTTCCGACGAGGACGCCGTTGAACTCATCAAACACGCCGTCAGCATTGGCGCCAACCATTTTGATTGTGCCCGCTGTTACGGAGATTCCATGCGGAAACTCGGGTTGGCACTCAAAGAAATTCCGCGTGAGGATGTTATCATCACCGGAAGGCTCTGCTGTCACTCGGCGGCGAAGTGGGGATTCTACGGCGAAGGAACACCAGATTATTCGGCTGAACGCGTGATTGCCGATGTCGAAGATCAGTTGCAGTTGCTTGGGACAGATTATTTCGACGGCATGCTAATTCATGATCCATCGCAGATTGAACCCACGCTTGAGAAAGGTGGCACACTCGATGGCGTACTTCAATGCAAAGCCCGCGGACTGGTGCATTATGCGGGTTACGGCATGCGTCCGCACGATTTTCACCTCAAGGCAATCGCCACCGGCGATGTCGATCTAATCTTGTGTTTCAATGATTACAACCTGATTCGCCAAACTGCCGCCGATGATATTTTACCCGCCGCCGCTGAAGCTGACATCGGTGTGATGAATGGGTGGTCGATTTTGCGAGGCCTTCTTACGGGGGTTGACATTGACGCAGCGATTGCCGCGGGGCGGTGGAAAAATGATGGGGATGCCGAGCCTGCACGGGAGATTTGGAAGTGGTGTCAGGAAGAAGGGATCGATCTGCTTCAGTTGGCACTTCAATTCTGCCTGCGCGAGAATCGCATTCATGGAAATAACATCGGCAGTTTGAATATCGAACAACTCGAAGCCAATGTCCGCGCTGCCAGCACGCCATTGCCTGACGGCGTTTGGGAAAAATATCGGGAACGGTTTGGAAATTAAACAAGTAACTTTGCGGACTACTAATTGTCAATATCATCGATCTGGTCTGGCTGAAGATATTCCTCGGCATACTTTCGGTAGGCACCAGATTCAACAAACAGATCGAATAAGTCCGGATCGAGGTGTCCTTCCTTTGTCATGAACCCCATAATACGTATAACTTCGCTCAACGGCTTCTGTTTCTTGTAGGGTCGATCGCTGGCGGTCAAAGCTTCAAAGACATCGGCGATTGCCATCGCCCGAGCAGGAATTGACATCTGGTCGCCAGTCAAGCCACGCGGGTAGCCTTTGCCATCCATACGTTCGTGGTGCGCTCCAGCATATTCAGGCACGCGCCGAAGGTGTCTCGGAAAAGGCAACTTTTCTAACATCTTGATCGTTACCACAATGTGATTATTGATAATCTCACGTTCTTCGGGAGTCAGGGTGCCTCTGGGGATACAAAGATTGTAAACTTCCTCCTCGGTCAAGAAATTGGTTTCTACCCCTTCCGCATTCGTCCAGCGATACTTCGCAATCTGCTGAATCCGCTCGCTTTTTTCGGGGTCCATGAATTCGCCGCCAAAGTTAACAGATTCAATGAAGACTTGGTCATCATCAAATTGTGACAGCCGCGCTTGAAAGTTCGTTTCCAGAGTGACCAAATCGGCATCTTTCCGGGTTAATGCTTTCAAGTAGGAAATTTCAGCATCTCGCTTGAGAACTTCGAATCGGGTTTTGACGGTGCTGATTCGGTCGTAGATGGTCTCCAATTTTGTCGCCTTGTCAACAACATGCACGGGAGTCGTGACTTTCCCCGCATCATGCAATAAAGAAGCGATACGCAGTTCATAGCGATCTTCCTCGGTGAAGTTGAAATCCTTAAACCGTCCTGTCGTTGCTTCGTTTGCTGAATCCACAATCATTTCGGTAATGATGGGAACCCGTGCACAATGCCCAGCGGTATAAGGGGATTTGGCATCAATGGCATCCGCAATAACTTCGATAAAAGAGTCAAGCAGGTCTTTCTGACTTTGTAGAAGCATTTGGTTGTCAAGGGCCGTGGCAGCCAATGACGCAAGTGATTCAATCACCCGCTGTAGTTCTGGGGCAAACGGAATGACTTCACCTGTTGCTCCATCTTGTGCGTTGAGGAGTTGGAGTACACCAATTACCTCATCAAGGTGGTTTTTCAACGGAATGGTCAAAAAGGAGGTCGAACGATAATTGTTCCGTTCGTCGAATTCTTTAGTCCCGGAAAAGTCGAAGCCTTCAGCGGCGTAGGCATCGGGGATATTGACCGAAGAACCGGTGAGTGCAGCATGCGAAGCAACATTGTTGTGGTTAGGTTCTCCTGTGGTTTCGTCGTAGAGGGGGATGGGTGGAGCGGAAATCTTCTTACCGGTGGTACCTCCCATTGCAATGGGCAACGAATCGGTATGCATGATAGCAAATTTCAGGCGGTTATCCTCCGTGTGGAGATATAAAGTGCCACCGTCCGCATTACAAATCGACTTGGCTTCTAGCAGGATACGCTCCAATAGTCGATCCCCGTCCTTCTCCGCGGACAGGGCAACACCGATGGGAATAATAACATTCAGTAAGTCGTCAACGCGCTTATTTTCCGCTTGAAGTTTTTGATTCGCTAACCTGAATTCCGTAGCGCGCTGGTCGAGTTCTGCATTTTTCTGCGCGAGGGTCTTCGTCAAATGATTGATTCCTAAATGGGTTTTGAAACGGGCTAGCACTTCTTCCATCCTAAACGGCTTGGTGATATAATCTGCCCCACCGACCTGAAAACCTTCAACGATTGTTTGCGCCTCGTCCCGGGCGGTGATAAAGATGACAGGAATATCTGCGGTGGCGGCATCCGCCTTGAGCCGACGACATACCTCAAAGCCGTCGATATTTGGCATCAAGACATCAAGTAGGATGAGGTCTGGCGGCGTGTGAGAGACAGTTTCGAGAGCAACCTCTCCATTAGGGGCGGCTAAGATTCCATAACCTTCCGATTCAAGTATCTCGCGCAGGAAATATAGATTTTGGGGAGCAATAAGAATCGTTGACCGCCTCTGGTCGATTTGGCTTGAGTTCATGATGAATGTTCCTTGTGATGTAATTTACCTGATGCGTTACATGAATTACTGGGATGGTTCATTTCACGGTAGGGGCGAGGCATGCCTCGCCCCTTAACAACTCATAAAATGCAATCGATACAAGATACAGGATGCAAGATACAAGATGCCAGTGACCTTATGAATCCGGTATCTTGAATCCTGTAGCCCTTTGGCATACCAGATCATCGGCATTTTCAGCCCAAAGTGTCAACCCGTTTTTGAACCATGGCAACTCCATGGAGATGGAGTTGCCATAGGGATTGGCGTGGAGAATCGACTCACAACATCAACAGGTTCTCCCTTATCGGAGGATTCGAGAATTCGCTCACAAATCTCTAACACATGGCGTGCCTGATCGCCGGAGCGATAGACGGGGCGATCTCTACGAATCGCGTCGGCGAGGTCTGCAATCCCTTTCCCCCAATCCAAACCGGTGAACGCACCGGGTGGGGAATCCTCATCCTGCCATCCGTTTTGCGGCGTGAACTTTCGGATGCCTCGTCCGTCATCGTGGGCCTGGATTGAAAACCCACCGTTCGTGCCGTGAATTTCGTACGCGGGAATATGAGAATTGATAGTAAAGCTATGATAAATGAAACCGTGCGCACCGTTTTCAAATTCCAGCACCGCGAAACCGTGGTCTTTTTCAGTGACAGTGAACTTTGTTCCCGCCCGAGGGCCTTGATGCAACATGCGTTGTGGGACTGCAACTCTGGCGAATCCATGCGCACGCTTCACAGGGCCAATCATCGTCGTCATCGCTGTCAACGGATACGGCGCAACATCCCTAAAAGGCCCCACGTTTTCTCCTAAAAAAGCGTCCGCATTCGGATGCCAATATTCCAATCGTCCGCCGAAGCTTCCAACGGCCGAGATTACCTCTCCAATTTCTCCGTCATGAATTCTCTTCCAGACATTCTGTTGCACGGCACCCAGCATCGCTGACGGTGCGCATGTGAACTTAAGTCCCATCGAGCTTGCAGTGTCCACCAGTTCATTTGCATCTGCTGTCCGAAGCGCAATCGGTTTTTCGGAGTGAACATGTTTTCCCGCCTTAAGAGCTGCGAGAGAAACCGGGGCGTGCGCTTTGTGAATCGTCAGGTTTATGATCGCTTCGACCCGTTCATCGTTCAGGACCTCTTCGAGAGATTCATAAACCTTACCGCCACCTTTCTTGGCAAGTGCTTCTGACCGGGAGCTATCCTGATCGCAGTAGCCAACGAGGTCGATTAGATGTGGATAAGCCTGACAACGTGGCTGATAGCCATGTTCAGCAATCATCCCGCAACCGACAATCACCATTCGTACCGGCTCGATCTTCGACATAACGAGTTTCCTTCCGTGATTCAAATAGTTGCCAACTTGCCTTTTCTTATTAAAGAGTCTACCTCATTTTATTTCAGAGGTCAATCCTTTCTTTGTCAATCGCATGCAGAAATCGTTGACATTGATCTGAGAAGACGATAAGATAAATGTCATAAGTATTAGAGCGCACCAAAATTAAATTGATATAACTTAGACTTCAAGTCTTCAGGGATGTGACTTCGATTAACGCAGATTGGTATAAAAGTAATTCTACCCACCTACTTACAATTCATGTAATCGTTTAGGTGGGAGGGTGAGAAGCTCTCCGCCGAACTTTAGCTCAGAAAGGATTATCAGCAATGATTCTATGTTCAGTGATGTCTCTGATAGGAATGGCGTGGATAAATGCGGAAGTTGAAACGTTACCAAATACCCAACCGCTTACAATGGAAGGCGATTTGGCAACACAAATGGTGGACGGCATCGACAGATTTTTCATGCGTGAAGCTGACGCTTCTGTCAAACGTCGCGAAGAACATTGGAAGCGAGATTTTTCATCACCCGAAAATTACAACGCCTCCATCAAGCCGAACCGTGAGCGATTTATGAAAATCATCGGTATTGTCGATTCGCGGGAAGAGGTAAAGATGCACCTGATGGAAACCATGTCTGAGCCGGCACTGGTCGGGACGGGGTCGGGATACAAGATTTTTGCCGTCCGGTGGAATGTAATCAAAGGCGTGGATGCCGAGGGGCTGCTGCTTGAACCTGATGACGAAGCGATTGCAAACATCCTCGCATTGCCTGATTGTGACTGGACGCCGGAGATGTTAGTCGGATTGACGGGCGGTGTTTCGGAGAAGTCGCAATTTGCACGTAGGCTCGCAGAGAACAGGTGTCGTGTTCTGATTCCGCTGTTAATCAATCGGGCGGAAACCTATTCCGGCAACGCGAGGGTTCGCATGACAAACCAACCTCACCGCGAATTTATCTACCGTGCTGCGTATGAGTTGGGGAGACACATCATCGGCTACGAAGTCCAGAAAGTGCTTGCCGCTGTTGATTGGTTTATCAACGCGAAATCGAATCTCCCCATCGGTGTGGTGGGCTATGGCGAGGGCGGATTGATTGCGTTTTATTCTGCGGCGGTTGACACGCGCATTGATGTCGTAGGAGTCTCCGGTTACTTCCAGCCCCGTGAGGCAGTGTGGCGCGAGCCGATTTACCGTAATGTTTGGGGGTTGCTGCGCGAGTTTGGGGACGCTGAAATCGCCAGCTTGGTTGCTCCCCGCGCACTGGTGATTGAAGCCTCTATGCACCCTGAGATTGCAGGACCGCCATCCGCATCGGAAGGACGAAGTGGTGGAGCTGCCCCCGGCGAATTGACCACGCCACCATTTGAATCTGTTGAAGCCGAATTTGAACGCGCCAAACAATTGACGGTCTCCCTCCAATCCAAATCCTCGCACACACCGAAACTGGTCAAAAGTGATTTACCCGGCAGCGATGCAATGCTTGAAACATTTTTGGCAGCACTTTCCGTTGAGAGCAAACTTGCGCCACTTAGAGGCTCTCCGACGCACGCTCGCCAATCCTTCAATCCGGATGCTCGCTTGAAACGTCAGTTCGATCAACTACTCGAACACACACAATACCTCATGCACGAAGCGGAGTTTAGCCGTGCAGCGTTCTGGGCGAAAGCGGACGCTTCGAGCGTTGAGACATGGGAGGATAGTTGTCGCTGGTATCGCGAGTATCTTTGGGATGAAGTCATCGGTCGTTCCCAAGCTGCGACTTTGCCAGCCACCCCACGAACTCGGCGTATTTACGAAACGGCGAAATTCATCGGATACGAAGTGGTGCTGGACGTTTACTCCGATGTCTTCGCCTACGGTATCCTGTTAATTCCCAAGGATATTGCCGAGGGTGAGCGTCGTCCCGTGGTCGTCTGTCAACACGGACTAGAGGGACGTCCGCAAGACCTCGCCAATCCAGCGGTAGACCACGATGCGTATCATCAATACGCCTGTAAGCTTGCAGAGCGCGGATTTGTGACCTATGCGCCTCAGAATCCCTACATCGGTGGTGACGATTTTCGGGTGTTAGTTCGCAAGGGACACCCGTTGAAACAGTCTCTCTATTCCATCATTGTGCGTCAACACGAGCGAACACTGGAATGGCTCTCGGCGCTGCCGTTCGTTGACTCGGAGCGTATCGCGTTTTACGGATTGAGCTACGGCGGTAAGGCAGCGATGCGTATTCCATCGCTATTGGAGGGATATTGTTTGTCTATCTGTTCGGCGGATTACAACGAATGGATTTGGAAAAATGTCTCAACCCAGCATGGCTACAGTTACATGTTCACCGGGGAATACGACATGTATGAGTTTGACCTCGGCAATACGTTCAATTATGCTGAGTTAAGTTGGCTCGTTTGTCCCCGTCCGTTTATGGTCGAGCGCGGGCATCACGATGGCGTTGCGCCTGACGAATGGGTTGCCTATGAATACGCCAAAACGCAACGGCGGTACGACCTGCTGGGGATTGGCGATCGCGCGGAGATAGAAGTCTTCAACGGGCCGCACACGATTCACGGTGTCGGGACGTTTGAATTCTTGCATCGTCATCTGAATTGGCCAAAACCATAAGTTCTAACTATCACAAATGAGGATGTTCCTTCCCCTAATCACATTCTGAAAAGGAGATACAGGTGCTTAGTGGCATTGGGGCATGACCAACTTTCAACCACCGAACTCTACCTCAATCCCTCACCAGAGAACGCCGATAAAGGAGTCTGAGGCAAGTGTTAGGATTTTACAGCAATGAAAGCGATGCTATTGGTATAATTTAGAACGTATGGTGTGTAGGTAACTAAATAGTATCCACTGAACTTCTCCTCGAACCTCCAATATGTTGTGGTTTAATCCCATCATAACCACATCATATGGGTTGATTTGAAGTCATAAAAGCTATGAAGTATAGAAAATCAGTGGATACTAAATAAGCAAATGTGTAAGAGTGCACCTTCTTATTTTAATTGAGGAGTCCAATAATGAAAGATAAAGAGTCAGAATCTATATCTATCGAAAATGACAGGGTGAAATTTCAGTATCAGAAGTCACCACAACATAAAACAATCCATGTTTCGGGTATATTTGGAGGAATAATGCCGGACAAAAAAATTCAAGTCCATTTCTGGCATAATGAGGTGCCCATTCCTAAGAATATATTCCATAAGATAGTAAAGGAAAGTGGAGAAGGTTATGTGAATCTTGGTGAAGAGGTTGAAGAAGAAAGGCAGTTTGAAGAAACCCCACCCCCCTTTCTTATTCGTAATATAGATATTTCCGCTACTATAGACCCTGCTGTGGCTCGGTCAATAGGAAACTGGCTGATAAATCGAGCAGATATGATTGAAAAAAAATCCGAAAGAGGGGTAGAACATGGACGGGCAGATGATACCAGTGGACAAGACTGATTCAAATATACTACCAGCTATTTTTTATCAGCCCGATACTGCAGGTTCAGTAGAAGATGGTTTGAAGCAAATTCAACACCGTCGTCTGGTTGCTACTGCAAGTGGAATTTCTTCATTGGGTTGGCGGGTGAGTAGTGTGGAAGCTCCACCTCTAGACGATAAAAATGCCTTATATTATCATAATCACTTTGTGACAACGCCTCCCCGACTTTCTGCTTTTAATGTGGCACTTGAAGCACTTAATGAAGTGATGCAAGAGGCTAAAGAAATCAGTCAGTTGGATTCTGATACAGAATCAATTCCGCAACAGGCGTATGAAGATACGAAGACCATATTACGAAGTGTGCCTTATGATACGTTGTCGCCTGAGTTTACGTGGTTAATTGATGGTGGAATTGGAATAGAATGGGTGGAAGATGATAAAATCTTCGCATTAAGTTTATATGGTGACGGTTACGTAATTTTCGTTGGAATCTTCGATGAGCAACATAAAATTCGAGGAAAAGTTCCGCTTACTGAATTGAACCAAAGTCAAGGTTTTTTTGATTTAATTGGCAGGCATTTCTATAGAGGGGGCAAGCATGAAGGACATTCCTGATAATGAAGAGCTTGCACGTTTTATTCTCTTTAGGAGTCATTACTCAGTGAAAAACCGTCGTATTAAGTTTTCCGCTTTTATGCCACCTCGTAATAAGCGCGAAGTTTCTGTGTTTTGTATATCAGGTCTTGATGAAAAACCGATATGGGATATTGGATACTCTGAGGTTCATAACCCCGAAGAAGGGAGAACCTTACGGGCGCGAGGTGATTTGTATGCGCAAGATGCGCGTGATTTAGATCTTGATGTTGTTCCTGAAACATC
>JADFGN010000325.1 GCA_022567695.1 Candidatus Poribacteria bacterium
AGATTGTGATGTGCGTCGGCGTGTTGTGGCTCAATTTCTAGCGCAGATTGATAGGCTTGTGCGGCTTCGGTATACCGATTCTGACTCAGCAGAATCAGCCCAATCTTTAGATGCGGTTCAAGTAGGGTTGGCTTATTGGCGATTGCTTGGCGATAATGTTTGAGAGCCAAATCTTTCTCCCCCTGCAGAAAGAAGATTAACCCAAGCCCCGCCTGTGCTTCCGCGAGGTTTGGTCGAAGTTGCAAAGCTTCGTGTTGGGCGGCGATAGCTTCATCATACTTTTTAAGCATGGTGTAAGCCATGCCGATTCCGTTGTACGCCTCAACCTGCTTCGGGTTCAGCCCGATCGCTTTTTGATATTCCCACACCGCCTTTTCATACGCTCCTTGTTTGAGATAGAGTCTCCCGATATTGACGAGGATTTCGCCTCGCTCAGACTGATTAGGACTTGCTTGAAATGCACCGCGTAGTTTGTTAATCTGGTCAACCTGCACCTTCCGTTTCTGAAACTCCTGCATCTGAATTTGAGCCGCTTGTGTATTGCTATTCCGGAGATATGCTTGGGCGAGATTATACAACGCTTCGACGATCTCTGCATCATGTTCAATCGCCGTGCGGTATGCCGAAATCGCTTCTTCCCATTGATTTTGCCCAGCGTAGAGGAGACCCAATTGATAATGCGCTTGCGCAAACTTTGGCTGAATCGCGATCGCCTGTCGCTGATGGGCAATTGCTTCTGTCTTTTTGCCCTGTTTTGCGTAAACAACCCCCAACTGATGGTGAATCATCGGGTCGTCCGGTTGAAGATCTTGTGCGCTCCGATAAGCCTCTGCTGCTTCATCATAACGATAGAGCCAAGCATACGCACTACCAAGTGCAGCGTGAATATGTGCCCAATCCGGTGCGTGTTTTAGGGCCTGCTTGTAAGCGGCGATAGCGTCTTCATATTTTTCACGTCCCATATACCCCAATCCCAAACCGTAGTACCCCTCTGCTCGATCTGGTGCGATTGCAATGAGCTGCTGGTAATTTTCAATGGCTAGATTAAACGCTTCAATCTTGAGGTACGTTTTGGCAAGTTTCAGACGAATTTCAATTTGGTCCGGGTTTGTTTCCAACTGGGACTGATAGTTTTGAATCAATTCAGCGAAATTGGTTTCAAGAGGCGGGCGCATCTGCCCCCAACACCAATGAATCGAAAGCCACCAGGCGAAACAGAGAAGCCCGTACCATGAGGCACGGGCTTTTTTATTTGGTTTGAGCAATGTCACTGGACTAATAATCACGCTCGCAGGTTTCCATGTTGTCGTTAAGTTTTTTTGCGGGGCAACCAATCTGCCAAGATGCAATGAATCTTGTATCCTGTCTGCCGCGTTGATGAATTCCCAAAAGTTCAGTTTGTAGCATCGTTAAGTATAGACTGCCAAACAGATAGTTGACCGCCAGGCATACATACTACCTGTAGACCGCTGCTTCCAACAATCTCCCATGCTTCATATTCAGTATCTGGCTCCACCAACAGACAGTTTCCGTCCAAGAATGCCACCTCAAGCTTTCCGTCCTTGTACGCGCTCGAGGAATACACCTCCTTTTGAAAAAGAGAAAGTGCTGGACCTAGCGCCGTCGGATTTTCAGGAGATAGCTTGTATTCTTTATCGAGCACTTTCAAACGAAATGTCCCTTCAATACGAATAGTTATATCGTAGTCACGGTCCGACAGTTCAATCCCAAAAGCACTGTCGAGAAAACAGCGGGTTACGATTTTTCCTTGTAGAGGGATCGTCCAATGATTTCTATGTTCGATGAATCGATCGCCCTGTTCTATTGAGGCCATCCTGGAATCACTCCTTGAAAGTCAAGCGATATGTGGGTTGATGCTCGATTGCCGGGCATGCCATGCGGATCTAGCGGCTCGTAGCCGAACTTGCAAAAGTTCAGGTTCTTCACGCTTGTCCGAATTCTTGCGAATTCGGCTACTTATCTAAAACGTCCCGGAAATCGAAAGCCGCTGTGAATCCCCCAGATCGTGTGCGTTGAACGCGTAATCCGCTGAGAGCGTGGCTTCACCGAAACGGAAGCGAAGCCCAACCCCCACCGCAAGTTCATCCCCCTCGGCACCGACGCGGAAAGCAACCACGTTAAATAACCAGTATTCCGCGCCGAAACGCAGAACTGCGCCACCACTCGATTCATCATCGACCTCTAAATCTTTTCGATCCGTTTCTAAATCTGCACTGATTGTTGCGTGGCCAATTACCGGAAAGGTGAGATGATAAGATGCTCCCAACCTGAATCGCGCATCGCGGGTAAATGTCGGACGGTCGGGGGTATTCCAGCGAATCTGCGTGCCGGTGGCATCTTCGAGCATCGCTCCAATGCGGAGTCCATGAAGCGGCTCTAGCATTAAGCCAAGATCGATTCCGAAACCATTTCCGCTGTTTTCAAAAATCGATTGCCGCAGGAGTTTTAAATTGCCACCAATTGCAAGTTTGGAGTTGATTTGACGGGCGTAGGAAATCAATAGCGCATTATCGGTGTTGCTGAAATATTCCGCCACCACCGGGCGATCGATATATAATTCTCCCTCCTCTTTTATTCCGTTACCATTCTTATCCTGAAAATCGCCAAGGAAGCCGTTTCCGTTGGTATCAACAAAAGTCGTTCGTGGAATGTCGTCCACGCCCAGCCGAATCCAACTGATTCCCACGCTTCCAATGCCCTCGATCTGCTGAACGTAGTTGATGAAATTATACTTCACCAACCCTTCTCTTAAAAACCCACCCTCGCCTGTGCCGAAAGAATCGGAGTACATCGCAGAGAAGGCGTGTTCTTCAATTTTTGCAAGTCCTGCCGGATTCCAGTACGCCGCCGTGGCGTCATCAGCAATCGATACAAATGCACTCCCCATGCCCAACGCCCGCGCTCCAACGCCGTGACTGAGAAATTCCGCTGCATGGCTACCTTCTTCGGCAAATGCCGTCAGTGATAAAGCAATGTAACCAATGAATAGCAAAGCATATAACTGATTTGTGGAGTTCCTCTTGAATTGAACTCTTACCATCCGTTTACACCTCAACTCTCATAAAAATCTATGACATTCTGCAACATGCCTAAAATTTGCCCCACGTTGTCAATGTAGTAGCGATGGCGTTCTAGACAAATCGCATCAGCCTCAAGTTTCAGAAACTGCCAGTTTTCACCCGTGGTCACGCAACCAAAAATCGTATCAATACAATTTCCTTTTTTTTGATTGAATATCCTTGCGCCAATCATCTGTGCTGTACACTGACCAAGTCCTAATTCAATATCATCCTTCTTTGCCTCCACTAAAGCAAAAATCGGGGTTTGGATGGTATGAGACATTTCACCTTTTGTTAAGATAAAATCACATTCGCCATTCAACCCCTTTTCTCGATCGGCATCCAATCTTTTCCCAGAATGAATCCCAAAATGCTTATTGGTTCTTTTCTTCATTTCCAGAAGAATCGGAGCGACAATAAACTCAGATCTGGCTTTCTCGCTTGACGTCGATAAAGCCAAATCAAGACTATCCGCAAATGTCTCCTTGAGCCATTCGCTCATCTCCAATGTTTCTACATGGTCAAAAAGTTTCGCGCGCTTCTCAACGAGTTCAAATTTTTCGATAACATCTTCCAAGCTAAAATCGCTGTATGCCATTGAGATCCCTCCAATCTCAGTAATTCCTCGACTCTCTTGTGGTCGGCCGACAAACGATTTCGGATATTTTGCTTATTCCTAATAGTTGTTGTAGGCAAGTGGGATCTTCAAATTATCCCGACTCACCGTGCGCTTTGTCTAACCTGGCGCAAAATCGTAGATCGGCGCATGAATAATAACGCTTAACACACTCCAGAACGCACCGACGCAGTACTCGCCCAAGATGATGCCGAAGAAGATCTGAACGGCTTTTCGATACGCTCCAGGCCCACCATATTTCAGCACAATCCACTTTATGATTGTGCTGATGACGAGGCAAGTCCAAAAATACTCCACTCCGAAAGTCATAGAAATCGCATAGCCCGCCGGGTGCAGAGGCCACCAGATAAACCGCATCCGCATAATCATGAGGATAAAGGTAAAAACCATCCCTCCCGTCATGAAACTGATCGCGGGAACATCCGGTTCGCGTGGATAGGTCAGAAGCCCAGCGAGCCATCCAAATTGACCGATATGCCCAACTGAGGGGCCAATCCCCCCACCCGCGCCAGTGACCGCTCCACCTAAGCGATAGAGTTCACTCACAGTTGCCCAGAAAGACGCAATCGATCCGGCAACCACAGCGATGATCATTGCCATCACGAGCCGTTTCGTGTTCATGTGCGTGCGTTCGGCCATCTTGAATGCCTCCAGTTGGTGAGGCATGATGTGTTCCCGATAGCCACGCCCACTGAAAAACCAGAAATAAGGAAAGACGGTGAGGTTATTGGTTCCAATCCGGCGTGTTCCTAAAATATTGAGCAGGAACTGTTGACCATTGACCATCCCTGCCATTTCATGAGCAGGCGGCCCAATCTCCGCACGGACGCGCGTAATGGCGAATGAAATGGCATAGAAGAACACAAAGAAGGGGAGGATAATCGGCAGGGTCATACCGGCTCTTAAGCAAAACCAGGTGATAAATAGGCTGGAAAAAACGATCAGCACAAGGGCTGTTCGATAGCGGATGGGCTCCTGGGAATCGTCAATCCCGTTTGGAAGTCCCAGAATTGTGCGAGCCACGTTGGCGAGGTGCCTGCGCGTCACAATCAGCGCAATAATAAAGATCGCCATCCACGCACCAATGGATTGTTCACTGAGGTAAGGAAAAGGCGAGGGGATGCCGAGAGTGCTTCCGACAACACGTTGAACTCGGTTAATGATAAAGAAGAACCACATCGAAAAAGAGAGATCCAGCGGAAGCAGAAACCCAAGTCCGATTACGAAAGGATAGAATGGGACAGGTATGTTGCCAACAGCGTTCCAGGGTTTTCCTAAGTCCGCAAAAAAAGTCCCCCAATTCCGTGCGTTATGGCGAACACTAAAGTCAGGCAGAATCGGATAGAAATGCGCGAGTCCATGCCAGATGTCGAGTGCAGCGGCGGCGATAAATCCATACCACAAAAGTCGATTTTGGAAGAAACTTGAGCTGCCGCCCCCCTCTGTGAGGGCCATGGGCAATTGAATAATCGGATACGCCAGCTTTTCATGTTCCGTCCACTGTTTGCGAACGATGACGTTAATACAGATCATGATTGTTCCGAGCGCGAGAATAAAAGCCGTCCACCATAACGTCGGCCCAATCCACGCGCCGAGGATCTTTGCTGTGTAGAACGGCGTATCCCCTTCGTAGAACCCGCGGATGATTTCCTTATCCACAACAACGAGGTGTTTGGGGATATGGGAGTGAAATAAATCTGCCCAATCATTTTCAGGAGTGGCAAACCAGAAGGCGTGTGGAATTGCGGGGATGGTCAAAGCCAGCGTATCATGACCCGCCAAGCCGGAGGCGATCGAGAGCATGGCGTAAATCGTGATCATTTCGCCCTGCGTTAAGGCGGCACTGGGCGCAACCCGCTTGATAAAAAGATTGATTAAAACGAGAATAAATAGGTTGAGGACAACATTCCAGAAAAGAGAAATTGTGGTGGGATGTCCAGAGTGCCACACTAACTCAACTTCAACGATCCAAAATACGTTAGGAGGAATAAGTATAAGAGCGATTAAAATTGCGCGCCAGGTAACACCCGACTCTCGATGTGAATTTTCTTTTTGCGGCATCAACAAACCTCATGGTAAAATAATTCGCATCATTATAGCACGGTTGCAAAATCGCCGCAAGCCTAAACGGATCTGAAATTAGGCCAACTGTCTTCCGCAATCGAACTATGCAATTGTTCACCTAATCTGACGCATGGCACACGTTTAAATGTCGTCCAATACTCGCCGCAGAAAACCATCGTGTTTCTCCAAGAGTACGATTGCTTCCGCTCGATTCATGCCCTTCGCAAGCATCACAATTGCAACCTTCGCGCTTCCCTCAGCCCGTTCTAACGCTTGTCGTGCGGTATCATAATTCACCCCTGTGACATCCATGATGATACGTGTCCCTCGAGCTATCAACTTTTCGTTGGACGACTGAATATCAACCATCAGGTTATTGTAAACCTTGCCGATCTTGATCATCGAAATTGTCGTAAGCATGTTCAGCACAAGTTTTGTCGCGGTTCCGGCTTTCAGTCGAGTAGAACCGGTGATAATCTCCGGGCCAACGATCGGAGCGATGAAGACGTCCACAAATGCCTTTAAGCTATCGGCAGGTGGTGTGCAACAGAGCAAAATCGTTTTCGCGCCAATTCGATGTGCTTCCTCCAATGCACCAATGACGTAGGGCGTGCGCCCACTGCTGGCAATGCCGACCACGACATCTTGAGCGGTAACACCGTAGAAGCGGATGGCTTCCGCGCCAGCCTCGGTCTCGTCCTCCGCCCCCTCTACTGAACGCCGTAACGCGCGATCGCCGCCAGCGATAATGCCTTGTACCAGACTCGGATGGGTACTGAAGGTTGGAGGACATTCGGAAGCATCAAGGACGCCGAGCCGGCCACTTGTCCCCGCACCGATGTAAAAGAGTCGCCCGCCCCGCTGAAACGCTACGGTGATGAGTTCCACCCCTTGTGTAATCGACGTGGATTCGGCCTCCACAGCAGCAATTGCCTGGTGGTCTCCTTCATGGAATAACTGCACAATTTCTGCTGTGGATTTGAGGTCAACATCGATTGAGCACGGGTTTCGTTGTTCAGTAATGAGTTTGGATAGCTCGTCTTGCGTCGTCAATGTTTTACCAAAATGCCTGCGTCATAAGCCTCTTTTAATTCTCCGCAGCCGTCGATGGTTCTGTTATACTTGAGATTCTTCGCTGCGCTCAGAATGACAAATCCTGTCATTCCTTCGCTACGCTCTAGGACAGGCTTTGAGCCCTTCACTGCGTTCGAGGGCAGGCTTGCGAAAGATCTCAGTAGCCATAAATCCATCGATTTCGCCAAGAATTAAATGTCCCTATGCGGGCGGATTTTGCTCTTGATTCTGTAAGCGAGGATGTGCTAAAATAACGCAGTCTTTTGCCGGAGTGGTGAAATCGGTAGACGCACTGGATTCAAAATCCAGCGGGCCCTGGGTCCATGTCGGTTCGAGTCCGACCTCCGGCATCTATATTGCCATATAGTTCGCTGATGCTATGTGGCTTTTTTTGTGCCTGTAGATCTGTAGCTTCTGTTAGGATCGAGCAGGAACAAGGAATTGCAATGAAACCAATCTCCATTGTCCTCATCTTACTTTCCGCACTTTTCCACGCCTTGTGGAATTATTTTAGCAAAGCCAGTCGTTCACCTCAACTTTTTTTCTTCTGGATTGGAATTTTCACGATGGGAGTCGCTATCGTCGCCTTCGCAATCAGAGTGCCGATTATCCCTCGTACCGTCTGGATATACATGATTGCGTCCGGTTTGGTACACCTGGTTTATTGGTTCTCGTTAAGCCGCGCATACATGTCCGGCGAGATTTCTTACGTCTATCCAATCGCTCGTTCAGCCCCTGGATTTCTCCCCATATTTGCCTTTTTTTTCCTCGGCGAGAAGCTCTCCGCACAGGGGTGGGTTGGCATCTTTTGCATTATGTTTTCGATCTATCTTCTCCAGCAACGCGGAAGTGGGGTGACATTCAAAAAACTCTTTCAATACATGAGGCAGCCAGACTCGATCTGGGCATTCTCGACACTCGGCACGGTGATTTCCTACTCAATCATCGATAAAAAGGGAATGTCCGAATTCCATGCGCATTCCACCCAACCCCATGCCTGGGCAGCCGTGACCTATTACTTGGTTGAAGGCATCATCGCGTTGGTACTTTACACTACATATATCGCTTCTTGTTTCCCGCGACGAGAGATTGCAGAGGTTGGGCGTAGCGAGTGGAAAACGATTATTGTATCCGGTTCATTAGCGATGATCTCTTACACCCTGATTCTTTATGTCCTGATGACTGAAATGTTGAGCTACACCGCCGCACTTCGACAATGTTCAGTCATCTTCGCCGTCCTACTTGGTGGTTACGCGCTGAAGGAATCATATACGAAACTTCGTTTGGCGGCCGCGTTCGTGATGGTCGTTGGCATGTTGCTGATTTCGACAGCGGGGTAAAGGATTCAAGATACATCCTCCACTGCATCCTGCATCTTGCAGTTACTCAAACGTCACACCCAGTTTGACGCTTTTTTCTGGATGGAGATCCATTTCCTCATAAGCCTTGGGAGATTCCGAAAACGGTACGACGGGGGAGACAATTTCCTCGCACTGAAACCGCCCTTCAGAAAGCCACTGCCAGCAGATATCCAAAATGCGGTTAAAATCCCAGCGCGGATGGTCACGATTGGGGTCGCTACAGGCACGCGCAAAGATGAGATTCGGGATGTTAAAGTGGGCTACGGCTCCGAAGTCCAACCCGCCCTTGCATTCTTTCGACCAACCAACGACAGCGACGTTTCCACCAAATGCCAACGCGGCAATTGCTTGATCGAGTGCTTCATAAACGGCACTGGTTTCGATTGCCACATCAAGTCCCTTGCCGCCTGTCGCCTTTTTCAATTCCTCTGCAACATCGACTGTGACTGGATCGAGAACCAGATCTGCACCCGTTTTTTCAGCCACTTTTCGGCGCATTTCAATCGGATCGACGGCAGCAACGAAAGAAGCCCCTGCCATCCGCGTCATCTGTACCGCCATCTGCCCGATAGCGCCCAACCCAAAGACGGCAACTCGGTCCCCTAATC
>JADFGN010000326.1 GCA_022567695.1 Candidatus Poribacteria bacterium
GAATTCAAAACTCTGTTTCTATCCCCGTATGTGTTTGGAATCGCTTTACTTTCTGTCGTCTAAGGCCTATTAGGAAAACAGGTACCCCTATCGGCCACAGTATCCAAAAGTATCGGTAGTATAATCGATATGCATGTGGGGGAAGCTTGTGATCATATTTATATTCGTGAAATCGTTCCAATTTTTCTTGAAACGCTGATGTCATCAGAAGGCCAACCACGACATATCCGGCAAGACATAATACTTCTAAGTAAGGCATTATAGTTACCCTCTCAAATTTGCGGTTTACGATGTTCCTTCTCAGTATGTATCCAATCCTTTTGAACCTGTCGTTTCACATTTAACGGCAGAAAAGCTATCAGACCTACCGATTGCAGACACATCGCGTCAAATCGCGCAAATAATATGCCAAAATCCAATGTAGGAAAGATGTTATCCGGTGAGGGTGACTAATCAGCCAACGTAAGGAAATTAGATTCAAGATACAGGCTGAAATGCGATGATAAAACGAAGAAGTATGCCAATTGGTCACACACCATCTGTGACCAATCAGCCCACCTATCAAAAAATTAAGACAAAGAACACTGTAAAGCAAGTTTTGACACCTTGTAGTGACGACTTTAGTCGTTCGTTGATGATGCCGCAAAAGCGACTAACGGGTCGCCACTACGAATCTATCATGATTAATTTCACAGTGTAGTAACATAAACTGAGGCACTGTTGACGTTTAGTTAAGCTGAACGGTTTTCGTTGATGGCAACAAACATTGTTTATCATTACAGGCCTGATAACGGAGTTCTAAATTCAGCGGGAAGGCTGTCTTACCCGAAACCCCAGGTTTCAGCTTGAGTTTCATCTTAATCTTGATGGCTCCTTCGTAAACCGCGATCGATTCATCGCTAAAGTCAAAGTTGACCAGTTTCCCCTGGGGGTAATCTACCGACAGAATTTCAACAGGGGCATCGTGGCTTACCATAACCGTAGTAGGAATCAGCATTTCCTGAGAAGCTGGATTGGCATTAATATGCCAGCCTTTGGCAATTTCAAGTTGAACTTCCACATCAAAAGGTTTGGCAGAAATGACTTCCTTTGATGATATTGACGCGATAGACTTCACGAGTTCGTCGCCCGAAGGTGGACTAATTTGGCCGTCTCCCAATGTCTTGGGAGGAGAGAAAAGGTTTACACTTTGCGGTTTCCGAGTTTCGACAACTTCTGTCCAGTCTGTCGATAGATAGCGATTCAGACCGAGAAGCATGTGCATAAAGCCGCCGGAGGATTGCGCCATCAAATCAGCGAAGCTTTGAAGCGTTTTCTGCGCTTTGTCGAGGTAATCCTTTTCGCCGGTGAAGTGAGCGAGGGTAACTAGGTTGTTTGCTGCCACCGCATTCCCCGATGGAATTGCCGAATCATAAGGTTTCTTGGTACGCACAAGTAGATGCTCCTGACCTTCCAGTGTGAAGTAGAATCCACCCTGTTTGTCATCCCAAAAAATCTCGATCATCGTCTCGGTCAAAGTTTTCGCTTCGTCGAGCCAGCGTTCTTCGCCAGTTGCCCGATATAAACCAAGAAGCCCACGAATGAAAAAGGTATAATCATCAAGATAGCCATCATATTTCACAACGCCGTCTCTGTAAGTGTGCATGAGCTGACCATCAGATCGCTTCATTTCTTTGAGGATAAATTCCGCAGCTTTTTGCGCGGCATCACGATAGCGGGTTTCACCAAGCACTTCATAGCCATAGGCAAGCGCATCGATCATCAATCCGTTCCAATTAATAATGACTTTTGTATCAAGTAGAGGACGCTCCCGTTTTTCGCGGGTTGCCAACAGTTTTGCTTTGAGGGGTTCAAGCTCACTGAGAATCTCCGCCTCAGATTTATTTTTTTCTTTTGCGGCTACACTCGCAATCGAGGTAGGAAGATAAGGGATGTTTTTTCCTTCAAAGTTGGGGCCTTTATCAACACCGTAGACCGTCATAAATAGCTTCGATTTTCGACGACCAAGAACCTTACGAATTTCCTCTTTCGTCCACACATAGTATTTTCCTTCTTCTGCATCGGTTTCGGCGTCAAGCGCTGAGTAGAATCCTCCCTCCGCCGATGTCATTTCTCGGAAGACGAACGCAAAGATCTCTTCGGGAATACGTTTATAGAGTGGATTTTTCGTCAGTTGATAGGCCCGTAAATAAACTTTCGCCAATTGCGCGTTATCGTAAAGCATCTTTTCAAAGTGCGGCACAAGCCATTTTGCATCTGTCGAATAGCGATGAAATCCACCACCAATCTGATCATATATCCCGCCATACGCCATCATGTCGAGGGTGTGAGAGATCATCTTGAGAATCGATTCGTCAGGTTCACGTTGATACTCACCGAATAAAAACTCCAGATTAGAAGGGCTAGGGAATTGCGGGGCACCGCCAAAACCACCGTAAGCTGCGTTATACCTCGATTTGAGGTATTTCTTTGCTGATGTAATTGGCTTTCGATCAAGGGATACGTTACCAAGGGAAATGCGATTTCCACCTGTCATCTGCCTAATAGCCTCTGTTATCTTCTCGGCTCGGGCGACCACATCCTCTCGTTCATTCATCCACGCATCATGAAGAGAACGAAGGACTCGCGGAAAACCGGGACGCCCAAAACCATCCTCGGGTGGAAAGTAGGTGCCCGCATAAAAAGGTAACAGGTCTGGCGTGAGAAAGACAGAGTTAGGCCAACCACCGGATTGAGTCATAATCTGGGTTGCGGTCATATAGATTTCATCAAGGTCCGGACGCTCCTCACGGTCGACCTTGATGTTGATAAACAGTTCGTTCATCTGTGCAGCAATATCAGGATTTGAAAACACCTTCCTTTTCATCACATGACACCAATAGCAGGTCGAGTAACCGATCGATAGAAAAATCGGCTTATCTTCCGCTTTAGCCCGTTCAAATGCTTCAGGTCCCCACGAGTACCAATCCACCGGATTATGAGCATGCAGAAGCAGATATGGGCTCGTCTCATGGACGAGTTTATTTGTCCACTTCCATGTCCCATCAGGATTTTTGAGTTGATGCTCTTCTGCCGCGTTTGCAACAAAACCAAACAAGAGATTAACACTCAGTAGAACTATAAGTAGAACGTGAAACGCGAAACGCAAATTATTCTTTTCTTTCATACCTTTTCCTCCGTATGTGGGGTAATGGTACAACGATTTTAAGAGGGCTAAATTCCTGTCATTTTTAAGTCCCACCTGATATTTAGACAGTTGTTGGCGTTGAACCCCTTCAACGATGGTCGTACAATTTAACTATCCAAGAACTTCTGACTCACTTAAGTGCTCTGGTTGCATTAAATATGGAAATCAGAGCCACTCCCATATCAGCAAAAACGGCACCCCACATCGTCGCGATACCGACAATCCCCAGCATGATAAATATGCCTTTGAACCCCAGAGCAAAACCGATATTCTGCCAAACAATTTTACGGGTTTTTCTCCCGATTTCTATGGCTTCACCAACTTTTGATAGGGCATCTGTCATGATGACAACATCTGCGGTATCTATCGCCGCATCGGAACCGACGCCGCCCATTGCTATGCCGACGTCAGCCCTTGAAATCACTGGTGCGTCGTTGATTCCATCACCAACAAAGGCAATTTTATCACCCTTTCCCGCTTCGCTGATGAGTTTCTCAATCACATCGACTTTTTCTTCCGGTAATAATCCACCAAAGTAGGCATCTAAACTGAGGCTCCGAGCGACGCTTTCTGCAACCGCTGGACTATCCCCCGTTAACATGATAATCTTCTCGACACCCAGCCGCTTTAAGGCTTGAATCGTGGGTAGCGCATCTTCCCTGAGTTCATCGGCAATGACAATATATCCGGCATAAAGGGTGTCTACCGCTAGATGAACCACCGTGCCATCCACATCGCAGACATCATGTGCGATATTTTCCCGATGTAACAGGGAGTCATTTCCCGCAATAACCACTCGATTTTGCACCTTCGCCCGGATACCATAGCCAGTTATTTCTTTGTAATCCTCAATTTTAGACGAATCGATTGTCCCACCATAGGCTTCTCGAATAGACTGTGCAATGGGATGGTTGGATTGCGATTCGACTTCTGCTGCCAGACTCAGGAGTCCTTTTTGAGTAAAACCGTTCTTAGGCACAATTTCCATGACCTTGAATACACCTTTGGTCAAGGTTCCTGTTTTGTCAAAAACGACTGTCTTGACGGCAGTGAGAACATCTAGGAAGTTGGATCCCTTGATCAAAATACCTCGCCGCGAAGCACCGCCAACACCCCCAAAGTACCCAAGGGGAATGCTAATGACCAGCGCACATGGACAGGAGATGACCAGAAGAACAAGGGCGCGATAAATCCATTCTGAGAAACTTGCTCCTGCTATCAACAAAGGTGGGAGCAGGGCAACGGCCAGCGCGCCAAAAACCACAACGGGCGCGTAATATCTGGCGAACTTTGTGATGAATTTCTCTGTCTCCGCTTTTTTACTGCTTGCATTCTCGACAAGTTCTAGAATCTTGGATATTGATGATTCGCCAAATGGTTTAGTGACTTGGACGGTGAGCGTTCCCGTTTTGTTGATCATTCCGGCTAAAATCGTTCCGCCGACTTTCACCATTTGGGGTACGGGTTCCCCGGTTAGCGCTGATGTGTCAACCTGTGAATTTCCCTCAATCACCTCGCCATCCAGCGGAATTTTCTCACCGGGCTTGACAATGATTGTCTCTCCCACATTGACCACTTCTGGAGACACTTTTTCGGTCCCGCTATCACGCTTCAGGTTGGCATAATCTGGACGAATGGCTAAAAGGGATTTGATAGATCGCCGCGAACGATTGATCGAAAGATCTTGGAAAAACTCACCGACCATAAAAAACAACATCACGCCAACAGCTTCTGGTAACTCATGAATACAAATGGCACCAAGGGTCGCAACGGTCATTAGGAAGTTTTCATCGAACACTCTTCCGCGAAGGATATTGCGTCCAGCGCTGGACAAAACGCCTCGCCCACTCAGCAGATAGGCTGGAAGAAAAATAAGGTATTCTCCAACGGCGTATGGCGTATTGTGTAACCTGTCTTTCAGAATCATGCCTAGGAGAAACAACGTAGCAGCAGAGGCAATAAGAATGAGTTCCATCTTGATATTGAAATCATCTTCGCTATCGTTTTCATGCTCACGGCTTGATAGTTCAACGATTTTTACATTCGGTTCTACCTTCTTAATTTCTCCATAAATTGCTTGTATGTTGTCGGCATCAAGATATAATGTTGAGGTCGCAAAATTCAGTGAGACATCCCGGACATCATCTCGCTTTCTAAGGTTTTCCTCAATCTCAGCTGCACAATTTGGACAGTCTAAACCTTTTAGATGGTATTTTCTCATTATTCCTCTCCGGCCAACATGAATCCTCCCGAATTTTTCTTATAATACCATTTCCAGATCTAAAGGGCTACTGAATCCTCGCATATTTTCATGAAATTGCGCCAATGCTTTTGAGTTGGCGATTGACAGATCCCATCAGCACTAAGGTTGAAAAAATTCAGAGGGTGACTCATGTGACCCGTTGTTTGATTGACCTCTTTTGAGTCATCAATCCGAATGGACATTAAGGAGTGGAAAAATGTGGGTAACTCGTGTTACGAGTCAAGGGAATACGATTTGGGCGAGGAACAGCGATTTTCAACTCATCTGAAACGTGCCCGGCGAATTAGAAGTAAGTTGCGACGCTGAAGAGAAGGCCAGCACTCCGGGCCTCTAAATTGACTCTATCTCGAAACCAATTGTATTGATAGTCGAGCTTAAAAACCGTATCTTCGATTGGGCGAAAGTTGAGTCCCAACGTCAGCCGATTCTGGCTATCTCCATCAATGTCTGTGTCGAAGTCCACCAGGCCGTAACGAACAACGCCAGTAAAAGCCGATTTTGGCAACGTTGAGATGAGCCCTTCTAAGAAATGGACGTTGACTTGAAGGTAGAAGCCCTGCTGGTTTTCCGCTTGAAGACTCAGTAACTGCTCTGGCACATCGATGGACGCACGAGCATATTCGCCCAATAACTCGAAGCGATTCCAGCGAACCTCTCCATCTACTACGAAGATCGTCAGGCTCCGTTTTTCGTCGACTTCAAGCCCTTCGATTGTGTGTACGTTATATGGTCCCGTATGCCCAGAAACGCCAACTTCCAGACTTGAGTGTGGACTGATGGCAATGCGACCGACAAACGCGAGATTCTGATTATTATTCTCAAAATTTCCTTTCCCCGCGGGGATGCGGGTTCCGTCTTCACTTCCGATAAGCACATCGTCGTTAAATCCGTTGACACCGTAGAGTTCATACGTCACACGAGAAGTCGCGGATGGATAAAACGCGCCGAAGAATCCCATACCCGCTTCGGATAAAGTTGTCGAGATAATCTCTGTGCTGACCAGCGGGCGATCGGTCACATCATTCGCTGGACTGTCGTGAGCGAGGTTAAAACGTCCAAGGGGCGAAAGGATAATGCCCCCACGGAACGTCAACGCTTCATGAATTTCAAAGTCAATAGTCGCAAGTTCGATTTTGATTTCTTCGCCGCCCTCTTCAAATTCGAGTTCCGAAGCAACTCGGACCCGTTCAGATACGGGCGTATAGGTAAAGAGGTTAAACCGCTTCGGCTCAAACGTGACCTCTTCGGTGACTCCTTCCTCCCGTTCAAAACGGAAATGAATTTCAGTATATCCGCCGATACTCGTCCGACCCATTCGAGTGATGAACGGCTTATCGTATACCCCGCCCTTGACAAATGCGCGAGTTTGTACGTTATCGTCGGTTGATTCTTGAGCCGATCCCATTGGTACGCTCACTCCAATAAATATTAAACTTAACACGCAACTCAATAACGCTCGATATTTCATAGCATCCTTTCTAAAATATGATGATTTCGATCTCAGTTTCTTTAGCTTTGACGGGATAGATTTCAAGTGGGCTTTGGGCGGGGCCTCGCACAACCTGCCCCTCCAGGTCAAAAGTGGAGCCGTGACAGGGACATACTAAAAAATTTCCAGATGGTCGGACGTGACATCCAAGGTGGGTACATCTGCCAGACACCGCCCGAAAGTTATTCTCGCCGATCGGAATGAGGAGGATGGGATCTGGCAGGTCATCAGCCTTTACGACGATAGGTTTATCGGTCCCACCCAGCCGTTGGAGTTCAGAGCGGGTCAGCGAGATTCCACCGTCAACAACCGTTGCTTGGTAAGTCATAGCGGTTGCACAACCCAGTAATCCCCCCAGAGCAAGCCCAGTGCCAGCTAGAAATGTTCGCCGAGAAATGGTTACTTTTTCGTCTGCCACGGCGTATTCCTCCCTAGAGCGACTCAAGGAAAGCGATAAGTGCTTGCTGGTCTGCTTCGGACAGTTTGAAAAACGCCTCCTTTGACTGCTGTGCCTCACCGCCATGGGGTCGAATCGCGTCGATCAGCGTCGTTGCACGGGCATCGTGGAGGTAGAAAGGCACACCGCCTGTGAAATCCGCGACGAGACGAGTGCCCCAAAGCGGTGCGGTTCGCCATTCGCGCCCATTAGCTGAGCCGTCGGGTCGATTGTCTGCCAATTCTTCGCCCATATCATGGATGAGCAGGTCAGAGTACAGGTTGGCATCTTTCTCGCTTAACTGCGGAATGCGATGTGTCCCGGTCCGCATCGTAGGAACATGGCAACTGGCACACCCGATCTGCTTAAAAAGCGTCTCCCCTTGTTGCACCTCAGGCGTGATTTCCCCTCGCTTCGGCGGTGAAAGTAGACGCACGTAGACCACTGTATCCTGGACAGTCCCTGCCGAAATTTCAGGGTCTGGAACCAGATCTCCAACTGCAAATCCCCCCGCTTGCGGGTGAGGATTTTCCTCGGGGATGAAGTCATTTGTGATTCCCATATCCTGTTGATAGGCTTCGGCAATTTGCTGGATAAGGGACGATACCTGTGCTTTCCTGCTAAATCTGCCGAGTTGTCTGCCCGGCCCGCCTCCGACCTCTATTGCGGGCACGAAATCAGCGGCAGTTACCCAGTTGGGTCTACCAGAGATGCCATCCCCATTGGCGTCATTCTCATCTGCGTTGGACAGGATGGTTTCAACAGGAATCGCTTCGATTAACCCCACGCCGAAAACCGGCGGCGGTAACCGCCTCGATCTGTCCACGCCGGCGGGAACGATTTCTAGGGGAACGCCGGGGATGGATTTGTCCTGGTGTTGTGCTCCACCAATGTCGATCGCCAGATCATTTCCATTGCTAAATCGGAAGAATACATTCGATGCTGTGCCCCGGCCGTCTCCGGGATGACATCCTGCACAACTGCTATTATTGAAGATAGGCCCAAGCCCATCTGCAACCGTGAAAACTCTATCGAAGTTTTCGTCCCCCCGGGAAAACATTGCGTTCAAATCAAAAGTCATCCCTTCAAAAGGGGTTTCGAAATCGTCTCCTTCAGGCGGTGGCTTTGTAAATAGACTATCGCATCCCACCACACTAAGAAGCGTAATCAAGAAAAACAGAAATAAAAGTTGCGATAGGTTTATGATGCGTCGGTAATCAAGAGATCGCCGAAATCCATATTTGATAATACTTTTTAATTTGTCAGCGGGGAACATACGCCCTCCTTTTGGCATATCTGAAAATTATAAAATGATCGCGGTGGAATTCCACCGCGATGTATGACTCAACCAAATGCGTTTTCATGAATGTGACAGCGTACTAACTAATTTTCGGTATTAAAGTATCAATTTTCAATGTAGGAGAAATGTCA
>JADFGN010000327.1 GCA_022567695.1 Candidatus Poribacteria bacterium
TGCGGACTGATGGTGCTGACCATGCTGGTGGGCGTCGGCTTTTTGAACACGAGCTATTCCCTGCCCGTGGGCTCCACCCTTTTCGGTATGGACCTCACCGGCGAAACATTGAGTGCCGAAGAAGAACTTGCAGCCCTTGGTCTTGAAGCACATACCGGTGCTATTGCAGCTGCTCAACAGTGAGCAGGAAGACCTACATTCAAACACAGTTAAAACACTCGGTCAGATTGGTGACCCTCTAGTCGTACCTGTACTCATAAAGCTGTCACAACATGATGTTGAGTGGATTCGCGTGGAAGCGATAAAAGCATTGGGAAACATCGGCAAACCCCCTCCCAAAATTATCCCGCCACTTGTCAGCGCACTGGCTGATAGTAACCGGCATATTCGTCAGGCAGCAGCAGAGGAATTAGAGAAACTAGGGAAAATTGCATCGTCTGCGATTCCGCAACTGGTACACGCACTAAGCGATGAAGATTTTCGAGTGAGGAAACACGTAACCGGCGCGTTGGTTGAAATCGGCATACCAGCTGTTGCAAATCTGACGAACGCATTACATTCCCCTCTGGGCTGGAAAACGGTGCATGCTGCCGAAGCGTTATGGAAGATTCAACCGGTTCATCAGCAAATCATCATTCCTGCGTTAGTCCCGGCTTTGCGCCATTTCGATTGGCAGATTCGACGTTCAGCGGTGCGTATCCTTGCCAATCAGACAGGAGAAGCCACACAACGTGTTGTTCCGTACCTTATTCCGCTTCTTGATGATTTTCAGACAGAAGTTCGGTTTGAGACCACAAAGGCGTTAGGGCAGATTGGAAAACCGGCACATTCCGCTGTTCCAGTATTGATTGCAACTTTCAACGATTCAAATCTAAAAGTTCGGGCGGAAGCGGTTGAAGCATTGGCACAAATTGGCGAAGCGTCGGTGCGTGAACTGATACGGGCGCTAAAACACAAGAAAGCGAATGTTCGGGATAACGCTCGCATTGCACTCAAACGTATCGGAACAGCGGATGCGAAACAGGCAGTTGCAGCTTATGAGAAGCATCGATTTTGAAGTACAGACACACCAATAAAATATCAAGTTGCGAAGCTTCAAAAAGAAAAGAACACTTTTGAACCACTACCTAAGGAAGTGAATTATGGCAAAGATTAGAATCGGAATCGTCGGCTGTGGGGGCATGGCTCGATCTCATGCCTCTCGGTTCGGCGAAGTGCTGGACCGAATCCAGGTCACAGCAGTTGTCGATATCCAGAAAGAGCGAGCCCAGGTAGTTGCTGATCTGCTTGGCAACGACCCGGTCGTGGAGACGGATTATCGGCGGGTGATGAGCCACGTTGACGCAGTGCTCATCGTCCTGCCTCACCACCTCCATCATCGTGCAACCATCGATTGCCTGAACGCTGGGAAACATGTGCTTGTGGAAAAGCCGATGGCCAACAGCGAACAGGAATGTATCGAGATGATTGATACGGCAGAAAAACAGAATCGGGTTCTCATGGTCGCTTACTGCATGCGCTTCCATCCGCTCGTGGTCAAGATGAAGGAACTTATCGACGGCAAGGTTTACGGGGATATTTTTCAGTTGTCAATCTGGACGGAACAGCTCACACGTCGCGAAGAGGGGCACTGGACTCGAAGTGCTTCTCAACTTGGGGGCGGGCAGTTCTTCAGCCACGGTTGCCACTACGTAGACCTCATGCTCTGGATGTTGGGGAAACCTGTGCGGGGAAGTCACTACGGCACGAATCGGGGCACGCCCTGGATGGAGAAGGAAGGTACGAGCAACGTCACCATTGAATTTGAAAACGGGATTCTGGGATACCACTTCGGTACTTGGGGCGCAAGGGGCACGCGACTGAAATATTCGTTTCACGCGCACTGCGAGGAGGGGATGATTGAAGCGGCCATCAGCGAGGGTAAGCTCATTGCCCACTCTAGGGCGACTGAACACGTAACAGGCAAGCCGACGGTGAGGCAGAAGGAAGAGATTTTACTCGAAGTCCAGAACACCAAGCCAACTGAAGTTG
The DNA here is from genome assembly GCA_022567695.1 of Candidatus Poribacteria bacterium. Taxonomy (GTDB): domain Bacteria; phylum Poribacteria; class WGA-4E; order WGA-4E; family PCPOR2b; genus JADFGN01. The sequence goes on from JADFGN010000327.1 coordinate 2,032, forward strand.
AGATGGCGCACTTCATCGACTGCATCGAAACGGGCGCTAAACCCCTGACCCATGCCATCGGAAGTTTGAAAGGACTGCAGGTTATCTGGAAGCTATACGACGCCGAAGAGAAGAACGAAATCGCAGACCTGCGTCATTTGGGACTGGGCGCTTAGAGAACATAGTACACCGGGGCGTAGTCAACCCCTCCTAACCTCCCCTAAGACAGGGGAGGGACGGTTCTCCCCCTGTTCTAGGGGGAGTTAGAGGGGGTTAAGATTTATGCCCGAAGGTAATAGTTGCTTAACGGAGATCTTTCCATGAGCTTAATCAGCGAAAGAGACATCAATCAATTTCATGAACAAGGCTACTTTGTCACCGATGTTGTATTTGAATCGAGTCAACTTCAAGCGATGGTTGACGAAATAGATCGCGTCTATGCAGAAGGGATTGAGGCGGCGAAGAAAACGGGAGACCCACAGGCAATCGTGGCTGCGAAAGGACAGCGTGCCTACGGTCAATTTCATACCCGAAGCGCGGTTGCCACTGAATTCGTTAAGTCGCCGATATATCTCGAAGCGTGCCTGAAGTTAATTGGTCCTGATGCGGATTTATACTGGAATCAAGCCGCGGTCAAACCCCCGAAGTTGGGAAAGACATTCAGTTGGCATCAAGATTCCGGCTATACGGAAACGGTGCCTCTGGAATACATCACCTGCTGGACAGCAGTTGGTGATTCTGACCTCGAAAACGGTTGTATCTGGATTATTCCCGCTTCACACAAGTGGGGCCTGGGTAAACACAACCATGAAGAAGCAAACGAAGAGATTTACGGTGGATTGACGGTTGAATTTTCCGACGAAAGAGACGCAATGCCGGTCGAAATGCGAGCCGGGCAAGTCGCGGTTTTCAGTTCTCTCATGTTCCACAAAAGCGGTCCAAACATATCACACGACCGTACACGCTATGGTTTCATTCCACAATATCACGTCCCTGGTGTGATTTTAAAGCGAAGCGGTCAACCCATCGGTGATCAGTTTCCGGTGCTTCGGAATAGTAAAATCGTCTGAAAATTGAGAAAAGTGTATGCCTAAAGTCCCAACTTACCAACACATCGACTTCTGCAATAGTTGCCAAGGCGATATGCAATCCATCATTGTAAAATATTTCTGTCAAGATTCTACGACATTGGTATTTCTGCGCAAGTCTATGTGCTTGATCGCTAGATTCGATCATTTCTGGATCTAAGTCCAGAAGTTCAGCATACTTCTCTTGGACATCCTCGGGTGCATCTGCAATCTCAGCCGCTACAATTTCTGAAAGAACAGGCTCAAAATTGCCCACTTGAAAATCCATCATTAAACCATTTGACCAGAGGGCAAACTCCTCATCACAGCAACCACCAATGACAGAGGTGTCAACATAAACACGCTAGATTTCCAGAATAGCTCTCATGAATACTTACTCGTCACCCATGTGAAAATGGTCAGGCAGGTCCTGCTTCGCCGAATTTTTGAGCAGAATCTGTAACCATACACAACGAAAAATGATGCTCACTCTTCCGCCAAAACCTGAATCCCTGCACAAGGGAATACCGCAACCTTTGCGTTTGTAGGCAACTTCTCCGCTAACATATTGATGAGAGTATCCCACTCTCGAAAGAGAATATCGTTCGGGTGTTTCTTGTAAAAGTCATCAACTGGGAAATGCTCGGACCAGACAAGGAGTTGATCGGACGTACCAATTTTTGGTGGGGGTAGCTCCATCGGTTTCCGCTCCGCCCGTTGCTTTAGGAAACGGGCGTAGTCAACCCGGTCAAAGAGTCCGTGGTAGCAAATACCATCGCTCGCTGGATTGACGGCAATCGTGTAGGCATGGTCGAAATGCCGGCGTACCCAAAACGCCTTTCCAGTCTGGATGGGGTCTGAGTCGAGCGGATAGCAGTTGAGAACGACGAGATCTGTCTCTTTACGAATTTCATCGGGAATCTCTGTGCCGTAGGTCTCCAGCGCAAAATGTGCTCCCGCCCGATGTGCCTTCACAATATCACCGACAAATACTCTTGCCACCTCTCGCTTGCTGTTAATCACGACGTTCACAATAACATCTAGCTCGAGCACTTTTGCGACCGCTTCTGCGACATCCCGGTGATCGGGTTCATCACCACGTCTCTCAATAACCGCGTGTCCCCGCGATGGAGAAAAGGTATGAAAATAGAACATCGTAGCGAAGCCTGAAACGCCGGGTACAATCAGCTTTGCTCCACCGCCGAAACCGACCGATCCGTGTGGATAGATGCCGCCCAAACAGATCTTGAAATCGGCATCCGCAACGACGCGGTTGATGTAGATTGGCAAACCGCTATCGAGACTGCCCAATGCGCGGAGATCTCCACTTAAAAAATTGTGGCTCGTAACTTCATATTCTGATGCGACGTCTGCCCCTACTTTTTTCGCGATTTCCTCATCGGTGAGCGGACGATGTGAACCTCCACCGACAACAAAGCGAATTTCGCTTTTGGGGATACCCGCCTCGAGCAACTCACGGAGCAGAAAGGGAACGACTATCGCTGCTGGCGTCGGACGGCTCAGATCATCGACGATGATTGCGGCACTGCGCTTGCCCCGCGCCATTTCAGCAATACGTGGCGTTCCGATCGGTTGACCAAATGCAGCTTCGATTCCGGCATCTGATAGCTTCGGTGCATCTTTGGGCGCAATTGTGTTTGCTTCCCAACCACTCGGAAATGTCAGGGCAAGTTCTTCATCGCCATACCAAGCCCGAGAGTACATTGTTGCGGTATTTTTTGTTGTCATATTGACCTCCGTGGGAAAATGAAAAGTGAAATGTGATGCGTGACTGACTCAAGATGTAAGATGCAGGATACAAGATTGTATTGATAAGACTGATACGTAAGTCCTAAAATTGATAAACCGCTTCCTTCCGTTTCTTCCAATCCTTATTCTTCAAATATCTTCAAACCTTCACACGCTCGCATATATGTTCCTTCAAGGTCTACCGGAACTGCAATATCAGACGTAATAAATAGAGGCAATTCTGGCAACGTATCTCCAACTTTTAGCGCAGAAGCCCAGCACTGAACGGCGGGGGTTCCCTTTGCAGCAAAAACCTTACGGTAAGCGGCACAATACAAAGGCGCATCTGTATCTTCCCTGATTTGACCATCCATAATTTCTAGCGCAGAAAGCAATAGATTATGCAAATTAAAACGGGGAGCAACCAGAATATCGACAACTACAATCGAGATTTCCTGAGAAAGAAGGTTACTACATTTTGCAACAAAGTCGCTTCGGCTATCCGGTCGATCCTTATTTCCAATGCTAACAATCTCGATAACGCCCACCGTCCGTTGCGTCCGGCGACGAACATTCACGATAAACACTTCTAATTCCGGTGGAAATATCGCCGGGGCGGTAGTCAGTGGTTGTGGTGGTTGATACCGACTTATCAACTCGCGCTTTTCATCTTCGTTCAAGGAACGATCTGTTCTCACATCGACTTCGCGGATGCCAATCTGTGCATGCGGTTTGGCACGAAATCCTTTTGGGAGTACCCTGTTGAGTGCATACGCAATCTCCACCGCCCATGCATTATGGAATGATTGAAATTCGGCAATGTCGCTAATCTCTTCGCTCAAGTGATCGAGAATAGGCATAATGATCAGCTCCGAGAATAGGTGATACCAACCCGCGTTAATCGAAGTAACATCTGTATCAGATTACCTTTTTTATTGCAAATTGGTATGAATCAGGGTTCATGGCACAAGGAAGCAATTCGGCAAGATACAAGAAGCAGTGAATCCTAAATCTCCGTTCATGTTCCATCCTGACGTTCCTTTTGATTGTGCAAGGCAGCTTGAATAAAGTCACGGAACAAGGGGTGTGGTGCTAAGGGCTTTGACTGAAATTCCGGGTGGAATTGTGAACCGACCATCCACAGGTGGTCAGACACCTCCGCAATTTCAACGAGGCTTTCATCGGGGGACATTCCACCAAAGCACATGCCATACGATTCAAGTTGCTCTCGATAGTCATTGTTCAACTCCCACCGATGGCGATGCCGTTCTAAGATAATCGGTTGTGCATAGGCTTTATAGCTCTTTGTATTTTTCCTGAGCACGCAGGGATACAGCCCAAGGCGTTGCGTTGCACCGAGGTCGGATATTCGCCGTTGATCGACCATCAAATCAATTATCGGGTGAGGCGTCTCCGCATCAAATTCCGTGCTATTGGCATCTTTCAACTTGATAACATGCCGGGCAAATTCGATCACCATGCACTGCATACCGAGGCACAACCCCAAAAACGGAATGTTGTGTTCACGGGCAAAACGAACCGCAACAATCATTCCTTCAATACCGCGCACCCCGTAACCACCGGGAACTAGAATGCCGTCGATGTCCTTGAACGTTTCATCAACACACTGTGAATCCACCAATGTCTCCGAGTCAATCCACTTTATGTGTGCGGTTACATCGTTGGCAATCCCTCCGTGTTTGAGCGCCTCTTGAACGCTGAGATAGGTATCTACTCCTGTCGTGTATTTACCAACGATTGCGATTCGGATGTGATGTTTCGGATTCTTCAGTTTGTCAACCATTGCCGCCCATTCTGTATTGTTAGGCGGGTGATCTTCCAGTCCGAGCTTTTCGATGACGAGATGCGCTACCCCTTGCCGTTCAAAATTTAACGGAATCTCATCAATCATGTTGGTATCGCGTCCTTCGATGATGTACTTCTCGTTAATGTTACAGAGGAGGGCAATCTTTTTTCGCAGGCCTTCCTCCATGGCTTTGCTCGTGCGACAGATTAGAAGATCTGGTTGAATAGCCGACTCCTGCAACTTGCGAATACTATGCTGTGTCGGTTTACTTTTGTTTTCTCCGCCGGGAAGGGCGTAGATTAGCGAAACATGAATAAACAGCGTATTCTCTCGTCCGACCTCCATTGCCATTTGTCGAATCGCCTCGACATACGGTCCGATTTCAAGGTCTCCGATAGTCCCACCGATTTCCGTAATGACCACTTCAGCGTCACTATCCCTGCCAAGTCGATAAATGCGCTCCTTGATTTCATCGGTGATATGCGGTATGAGTTGTACCGTCTCACCGCGATAAACATCCCCCCGTCTCTCTTTAGCGATGACTGCGCTATAGATCGAACCTGTGGTGAAATTGGAATACTGGTTGAGATCGATTCCCAGAAATCGCTCATAGTGTCCCAGATCTAGATCTGTTTCTGCTCCATCCCGTGTGACGAAAACCTCGCCGTGTTGAAACGGATCCATCATGCCAGCATCGAAATTAATGTACGGGTCGACTTTTACAACCATTACTTTGAATCCGCGATCGATGAGCAAACGTCCAATTGATGCGGTCGTGATTCCCTTCCCGATGCCAGAGATTACACCTCCGGTTACAAAAATGTACTTCGTCATTAACCGACTACTCCTTCCTTAATCTTTCTATTTAATCCACGACCCCAACGGCAGGAGCCTTGCCCTCCCACCACCATATTTGACAGGCACTACTGGCGTGATTCCAAAATCGCAAGCACTCGTTCCAAGTCTGCTGGCACATCGACACCGATTAGTGAATATTCCGTTTCGACTACATGAATCGGGATACCGTGTTCGAGAAAGCGCAACTGCTCCAACCCTTCCGAGATCTCATGCGGCGTTCGCTCCCACCTTGTGAATTCAATCAGCCGTTCCCTACGATAAGCATACAATCCCACATGTCGATAAATTGGATGGGTCGGTATCCAACCATCCGATAGATTGCCGGGGATAGGTGCTCTGGAAAAATACAACGCACGTCCTCGGCGATCGGTCACAACTTTCACGACATTGACATCTCGATAGTCCCTTGCAGAATTGATTCGTTGCTTCAGCGTACTGACCTGCACATCGGGAGAATCGAGAAAAGGTTGGAGGAGTTGATCGATCAACGCAGGTTCAAGCAACGGTTCGTCCCCTTGAATGTTGACCAGCACGTCGGCTTCTGGGCACGATCTGCGGACAACTTCGGCAATGCGATCGGTCCCGCTTGCGTGCTCGCCGGTCAGCTCACATCGCCCGCCGAACTTTCGCACCACGGCCTCAATTTCGGGGCTGTCCGTCGCCACTATGACCTCGGACAACGCGTCCGCCCGGCAGGCGGCCTCCCACGTATGTTGAATGAGCGGCTTGCCGGTCTGTTTCAGCAGCAACTTTCTCGGCAAGCGTGAGGACTGCAACCGTGCAGGAATGATACCGACGACTTCCATGGAGGCATCCTTCTCTGAGATGTGGGGGCGAACATCCTTGCTCCTTCTCGCCCGCAATTAGCCCGGCGGTTTTTTTACCACAATTGCGGAGATTTGCAAATATCGAGTGCAGGACAATAAAACGCGGTTATTATCCAAAAGGCAACGGTAAAGTAGAAATAAACATTAAGCCAAAATACAATATTTATGATTATGATAGTTTCAATGATTTTATTAATAATTTAAATGAAAATATTAAAAAATTTGATATCAACATTCCCTAAATCAACTGAGTTTTTCATTTGTTTAAGGCGATTTCCATGATTACCCAAGTATTTTTTATTAATATATAACATTAAAATTGCTTTCGTGGATAATTCTGAGGAAGCAAAAGAATTTTCATAAAAAGACCTTAATCTACTCTTTCTCAAGCTATCAAGGGCAGTTTCATAGAATTCTTTAGATGCTTCAATATGTTTTTTTGCTAACTCTT
>JADFGN010000328.1 GCA_022567695.1 Candidatus Poribacteria bacterium
ATGTCCCGCGCTTACCTCGCGTCCACGGCAGTAATTGGGCTAAAAAATAAGAAAGCACCATACGAAGCCGCGCTTGAATATTCTGCATCGCTTTGTTTTCAACTTCCTGTCCGCCTTCCACTTTAAATTTTGGGGTCTTCCCCGTCAACCGCACAAAAAGCGTGAATATCGCAGCAACAAGAGAATCGATATTCACACTTAGATGATATGCGCCGATCTGATCGGTCAGCTTTTTGGCGCGGTCTCGCGTCGCCTGCGAACTATTTCTTGACCCCATGTAGCAGGTGTAAAGAAGGTGGTTAGCAAATTCACGCGCATCCGTCGGGAGATAATCGCTATCTTCATCTTCCCCGACGACCCGACGCGCATCTCGGATAACCTGCTGGTTTCCCGCCTTTGCTTCCTTGACGATTATTTGACACATCGAACCGACCATCACCGCGACCGACGAGCTATCAGCACCACCGGAGAGCGGCAAAAAATAACCTGCCGCACCAGATCGCCTCAAATAATCCCATAACCAGCATGCCGGGCCATAGGCGATTTCCTCCTCAGGGATATGGTAATGGAGATCGATTGGCGGTGACGGAGCCAGTTGGTAATCTGTCGTTGTCAGTTCAAAATTTGCATCGACTCGTGGCACCGATTCCGATTGGCTGGCTTGATTCATTCGACTCACAATTGCACCACGTTGGGAACGAACTTCCTCAAGGTCGATGGTGGCTGTTACAACTTCGACATCTTTTAGCGAAAATTGCGATCCCTGCGCAACGACAGCACCGTTGACAACAACTAAGGCACAACCGTCGTAGTAAAGACGTCCTCCGTCGCAACCCTGTTGGTTTGCGTAAAGATAAACCCCTCCGCCCTTTGCTTTCGCCGTGGCACTCCGGATGAGTTCAATCCGCGTATCAAGTTTGCGGAGTTCGTGATGTGAAGCCGATCCGTTTGCAATAATTTCGATGCCGTCCAAGTTGAGATAGATATGTGGGCTGTCCGGTGCAAAAAGCTCCTCGCAGGTTTCGGATGCTAAGGCGGTATCTCGCGTGGCGATGGCTGCGTCACCAAAAGGAACTGTATCCTGCCCGGTAATTGCCCGTATCATCCGTGGAAGATGGTGGGCTTCCAATGTTCTGGGGCGTTGCCACGCTGCGAACCATCGCTGTTCACGGTAGTTCCCATCGGACGCGAGAATCAATTTCGGGCGGATAAGAAGAATCTTTCCGTTGAGAACAAAAATCCGGCAATTGTATCGAACGTTCTTGTGCATGACTGGCATGCCGATGTCGCAAAGGATGTCATTCGTCAGATCGCTTCCGAGAATTTCAGCGAGGCATTCCCATGAATGCAGAAATGTGTCCTGTTCCAAGAAGCCGTCCTCGCAGCCATAGCCGGGGATCTCTAGCTCTGGTCCGAGTCGATAACGTGCGTCTTTCTGTTTCGCAATTTGGATTGACTCGACGATTCGTTCTAGGTTGCCTTCAAAATCAAGCGCCCATTGATTCAAATTGCATGTTGCGAGTGTTGCGAGTTTCATGGCATGTTTACCTGTTGTGGAAACGTGCAAAACGTGAAAGAGAATTTACCGCCAGTTGTCCAATTTTAAACCGTAACCAAGTGATTGAATGCGTTGATAGTGAGACAAGTTACCAGTCACCACGGTTAAATCATGTTGTAGTGCAATTGCGGCAATCATTGAATCCGCAACGCCGATGGGTTGCCCTGTGCGTTCTAAATCGGCGATAATTCGTCCGGCTAACTCCGCACTGTGGCCATCTAGTATCAACACCTCAAAATTTGAAACGTGCGCCAGAAATCTACGGATTCTATCCTCGCGTTGAATTTTATGATAACCTTTGACGATTTCCGTAATAGTCACCACACAGATCGTGTAGTGGCCGAAGGTTGCATGATAGGCAACTGCTTTAGCAACGACATTTCGATCAATTCCCTTCAAAACCTCAGAAAGCATATCTGTATCAAGTAATGACCTATCCATCGGTTACCCTCAGTTGATATGCTTCCCGCGAATTCATTATATCTTCTAGCACTTCGTCCATCAATTCCGGTTCATCAGCGAACATCCCCAAAATCGGATCATCCATCTCCTTACCGACCTCTAGAACTGTCTCTTCGGCGGTACTAAACTGTTTGACGATTTCTTCGATCAACTCTTCTAAGGTACATCTACGACGTATCGCTAACTGTCGGGCACGCGCAAGCGTCTGTGGATTCAATTGAAGTTCAACAGTTTCCATAATTGCTCCTTCGCTAATTTTTATTTTCGCTACTTCCCTGACTCAGCGCACCTTTCTAAGCCGGAATGACATCAACCGTTTCACCCGCCTCGTGAGCGAGGGCGGTATCGAAAACGCGCTCAAGTTCTCCTTGCGGTTGATAGCCGATCAGGGACTTTGCTTTACGGATATCTGACCAGTAGACCCACCGCACGGGAACATCGATTTCAAAGATTGAATCGCCCCTTCGGGTCGCGAGATAGGCCGCCACTTCATCAAAACTGAAGGGACGCGGAATCGCTGCATTAAACGCTTCACCAACGGCAGCGGGGTGTTCTAACGCGCAGATACACGCATGCGCAACATCGCGCGCATCTGACGGGGAATACAGCCACGGTCGTCCTTGTGGGTCACGAGGAGCACAGGGCTGGTTCGGATGGGCGTCCGATTGGAGGCGGTTGATAGTCTCCTCAAGGTCAGGATGATGCAAGCCACTTTTATGCTCGTTAATCGCCGACCGCAACAATCCTGTCACGAAACCGACTGTCCATCGGGATAGAATCTCTTTTCCTGCAAACATTCCAGCTGGACGAATCATCGTAGTTTGCAAACCGTGAGAAATATGATAACTCTCAACTGTTTGTTCGTTGATCATCTTGGTTAAAGCATACAGACCGCTTGGACGCTTTGGATGAAGTTCATCAATGGGCTGGTAGCATGAGGCGATGTGGTGATTGCCCATCGGATAGACAGCATCGGAACTGATGTGGACGAAGCGTTCAAGCACATCTGCACGTTGCGCCGCCTCGTCAAGAAGGTAGAACGTGCCTTTGACGTTAATATCGAAAAACGTGTTTCCATCCATGCCGCTCGGTGGACCTAGGATATTCGCGGTATGGATGACGGCATCTACATCGGCGACGAGGTCTGCGCATAACTCTTGATTGCGGAGATCGCCCGTAATAATCTCGATGTCGAGTCCGTCAAGCTTGGAGCGTTTCGGATCGTCGGGAATCGCGAGGGCTTTGATCGCGTAGCCCCGCTCGAGCAGTTGCCGTGTGAGGTTCGCCCCCAGCCGGCCTGTTGCACCTGTGATGAGAATTTTGTTCAATGTTCTGTCCTTTTTAATCAGCGGATTGAGGATTCAAGATTGGCTCGTAGTAACGACTTTAACTCTTGCCGAACTCGGCTCCGCGGGAGCGTCGCCCTCCCATGGCGAAATGAGTTATCAATCTTCATCAATGTTCTCTATAGACCCCCTGAACGGTTACGTATCTTGTATCTTCTATCTTAGCCTGCATCTTGCATCATCGTATCTCTGTCCTCAGCTGTCATCTGCTCACTCACCTTTAAGATTGACGAAGATCAACGCGAAGATTGTCGCAACGACCCCAACCATAGACTTTCGATTCAGGCGCTCACCGAGCACCAAAATCCCAATCAGCACGGTAAACAATACGCCGCCGGAGCCAGATACAGGAAAGGCAATCAAGGCATCAACCCGGTCGAGCGCATTTAAAAACGCCCAACTGCCACCGACGTTGCAAATACCGATGAGAACGCCATAGAAAGCCTCCCAATACGTCGGCACGGTTTTTTGATAGATGCAGACTCCCGTATAAACAACTGTCGTTATTCCAAAAAGAAAGAGCAGATACATCGACTTCTGCTCAATTGGACACATTTCGTTGAACGCTTTCATGGCGAGCCGAGAAATCCCAGAGTTGAGAAAGAGAAGCGCAACAATGAAGAGACCTAACCCCTTTCCTACCTCGCCCCGAAACGGAGAAGAGGGAAAGAGCGAAGGGGAAGATGAATTCAGCGCGAATCCCTGCTTCATCTCGCTTCTCTCTCCTTGTTGGGAGCGGGGTGAGGTATGGCTGTCGGATGGAGTTCTCGTCCCAAGAAGTGGAAGGGTACAGCAGGCAAGTACGATGCCAACAACCTGCCAAGCGTTAGGAATCTCATTCCAGAACAAGATTGCGAACACAATTGGCACCACGAGCGACAAACGCACAACCGCAATCGTCACAATGATTCCACTCAAACGCATGCCCAGCGTGACCAGTGCAAATCCGGTAGAGTAGGCAAGACCATTTGTAAAACCAAAAGCGAAAGTCAGTTTGGTGAATTCAAAGTTGCCCGCTTGTGTCGCCCACCAAATACTAATCAGGAACGCCGTTAAGTAGTTTATCAAGCCGATCGGATTCAACCGATGGCCTCGATTTCCGGCGTCTTTTAAGAATAAACCAAATCCCGAAATCAGGATAATATGCAGGAGAAGAAAGAACATAAGATTAAAACGTGAAACGCATCACGCATCACTCATCGGCAAGGAAACCTTGCTCTTCTCCTTTGCTGAACGGTAGCTTGCGAGAACGACTTCGACCGCGTGGCGTCCCGCCCTGCCATCGACTAAAGGGGTTCGTCCTTCACGAATACAATCAACGAAATGGGTGAGCTCGCCCACGACGCCGTGAGGGACGGAGCGATCTGGAAGGATCTCTTTCCATTCGGATTCACCAATCTTCTTGAGGTACGCAATATCGGCGCTCATATCTAGCCGCAGCGATCCCTTCGATCCGTCAAGAATGGTGTCATTGGTGCCTCTTGCCCCCATGAATCTTCCCCAGCGCAAGATGCCAACCGCTTCCGAATCGTATCGGATTAGGGTGACGACGTAATCTTCCCAATCTTCGTGTCCTGAATAGCTTCCAACTTCGGCAGCAACGGTGAGCGCATTTCCACCGAACCAGTTGATGAGGTCAGACTTGTGGATGCCGTTCTCTAGACACCCTCCAACGGTTCCGTACCAGCTTGATGGCCGTTGGCGCTGCCCTCCGTAAGAGCCGCTGTAATCAGTTTCAAGATAGACGACATTGCCAATTTCCCCTTCATCGACCAATTTCTTGCCAAGTACATGCACCGGATAGAAGCGCAATACTTGCCCGACCATGATATGTGTTCCGGCTTTGTCTGCCGCAGCAATCATTGCATCTGAGTCCGCAAGCTCGACTGAAAGCGGTTTTTCGCAAAAGGCGTGGACCCCTGCTTCCGCTGCGGCAACAACGACATCTCGATGTGCCATCGGCGGCGTAGCAACAACAATCCCATCCACAATTTCCAATAATTCGTGGTAATCTTGAAATGCACGAATTCCATGCTGCGTTGCAATCTCCTGTGCGGCTTCAAGCCGCAGGTCTGCAACGCCAACAAATTCACAATTCTCAACTTTGGGAAGCGAGTTACAGTGCGATCGACCCATGCCGCCCACACCGACAACGCCAATACGTGTCATAGGATTTCTCCTTTGTTATTATTCTAAATAATTCCACAGAAACTCTTGCGCATTACCAATACATTTTACGCTGAATATTTTGCAATGATTTCCTCGTTGAGAGAGACTCCCAATCCCGGTTTGTGGGGCGGCGCAAGGTAGCCTTCCGCATCGATTCGCAAGGGTTCCTCTAGGAGAATCTGGAACGCCTCGGTCGTCATTCCCGGCGGGTCATAAAAGTATTCGATGTAAGGACAATTTGGTATCGCACAGCAGAGATGCAGATGTCCTGCGAGTCCAACGCCCGTACCTCCATGATGTGGTACGAACCATTTGTGGTACATCTCCGCCATTGCCGCAATCTTTCGCAGTTGGGAAATTCCCTCGGACACCAGTGCGTCGGGTTGCAACACATCGTAGCTTCCCTTTTCGATCATCCAGCGAAATTCATGCAAGCCCCGATTATTTTCGCCGCCAGCGATATAGATACTCACCTGATCGCAGAGTTTCGCGAGCGTGTCGAAATCGTAGCGGAACAACGGCTCTTCCAGCCAAATGACGTTGAGTTTCTCCAACTCCTTTGCTGTTTCCAATGCGCGTTCATACGTCCAGACAGGACCACCCCTTGGCCACGCATACGTGTTCGTCTGATTCGCATCGACCATAATGTCCATCTCATCGCCAACGGCGTCGCGCACCGCACGTACCAACGCAATGTCATCTTTAACCGCATGATTCCGTAGGCGCAATTTAATTGCCCGAAATCCCTCGTCAAAGATTCGTTGTGCATCGTCAGCGCGTTTCTCAGGGGTTCCCATCTCCACTAAACTCGCATAGGCTTTCACCCGTTCCTGATATCCACCCCAAAGTTTGTAAAGCGGCTGACCTGATGCTTTGCCAATGAGATCCCAGAGCGCGAGGTCAATAATCCAACAGCCACCGACATGTCGCAAAATCTGGATATGTTGCTCTGTTGCGAAAGGGTCTTTGCCAATCAATTGTGATTTGACAAACTCACTGATTCCTCCATAACCAGCCCCGATTCCTGTAACGCCTTCATCGGTGTGGATTTTGACAATATTCGTACCGTAAGTTTCCCAAGTGCCTCCCGGATTCCACGCGGGTTGCATCGGTGCTGGAAACGGAATGTTATGAACAGCGATGGTTTCGACTTGAGTGATTTTCAATATCGCGTCTCCTTGTGTGAATAGCACTGACTTAAAGATAGCTTATGCGCTTTCGTCGTATTTACCCTCTTACCATCGATAGGAAAATAACGACGCGACGATTTCGATCTTGAGCTCGTTTCAATTCGGATTTGCTCTGTCCTTCTTCTGGACTTTCGCTGAGTCCATCTTCCGGCACAAGGGGTTTATTATCAGCGTAACCGACAAGGCGTATCTTACGCAAAAGCGTATCAGGTAAACCAATATGTTCAAGAAGACGGCGCACGTCGTTAGCTCGCATCAAGGAGAGCTCCCAATTCGAGGGATATTTGGAATTCCGCCTAGTGGGCACGCTATCGGTGTGTCCCTGAATTTCGATCTGGTTGATGGATCGGAACATAATTTCACGACGCTCTGCCATTTCGGCGAGTTGTTGGGGCGTCAACGGTTCTTTTTCAGGTGGGATGTACAAAATTTTCTTGAAGATTTCAGTGATGAAGTCCTGCCCGAGACGAGTTAGCTGTGCACTTCCCGGGCGAAAAAGTACTTGTCCAACAATCTCGGTAATCTGAATTTCAATCCCGTTGCGTTTTTTCGTCACCTGAACGTTTTCATGCAAACGGCTTGCGACATACTCTTCTAAGTTCTTCACAACACCTTGAATCGTTTCTTGCTTCTTTACAAGCGTAACATTGCCAGTTCCGGTTTTGCCCATGCCTTTGAGGCTATCAATTACCGCCTCAAGGACATCTCCATCTTTGATTGCAAATATCGCTGTCAATATAATGAAAAAGCACAAGACGAGCATAATCATATCACTGAAGCTACTTAACCACTCGTTTCCTTCATCTTCTTCCTGTATGATCGGTAGCGGATTTAACCGTCTCATTTCCCATCCCTTTTTTTGATAGATGCCCACTTCTGAGGTGGTAAGAATGCCTTGAGCCGATCGTGAACGAGTGCAGGTGGAGTCCTTTTCAAAATCAGCAATGCACCTTCCATGATAATGTTCATAAGGACAACTCGCTCTTCGATTCGTTTTTCAACTTTAACAGCAATTGGAAAGAAAATGAGGTTACTGAGGAGGATGCCATAGAAGGTTGTGAGCAATGCGGTTGCCATCCCGGAGCCAAGCGTTTTCATCAGTTTTCCGGCATCTTGAGGGTCGAGCCCTTGCATCATGATAACTAGACCGATGAGAGTCCCTACAACCCCAAATGCCGGAGCAAGCCTTGCCATCGTACGAAAGATCTTTGCTTCTCCCATTTCACGTTGGTAGGTGTAGTTGATCTGATCGGTCATAATTTCACGAATATCTTCAGGCGGATATTTTTCAACAACCATCCGCAACCCATCTTCAAGGAAATAGTTTCCAACCTCATCGGCGGCTCCTTCCAATTGGGATGCACCTCGTCTCAACGCCTCTCCGGACAACGATTCAATCTCTTGAATATACGCCGCAACTGGCAATTCATCCCGCGTAATCGCCAGACGCAACCCCTTCATTACGCTAAGCACATCTCGGAAAGGATAGGCGATAAAAGTTGCAGCGATAACTCCGCCGAGTACGATTAATAAACTCAGCAGATTCCAGAAAACGTAGATAGAAATCCCCGCCGCTTCCGTCTGCAAAAAAATCGCAGCCCCTAGCCCAATAAACCCGACAAGCGCGCCAATAAAAGTGGAAAGGTTCATTCAATACTCCTCTCGCCTTATTTGTCCTCATCTGTTTTCGTTTTTTCCGCTTCCATCAATTTTCTGATTTCATCGAGCAGGTCTTCAATGGTCTCTTCAACTTCTGCTGCATCGACCTCTTCAATTAGCTTTAGCTCTTGTTGAGCGATTTGCTTGAACCTTCCAGACAGGTTGGCGAATATTTTTTCCCGTATCGACTCATCAGCAGTTTTGAGCAACTGGCAGACTTGGTAAAAATCCAACTTTCTCAAAGCCGCTTGCAGAATAGAGTTCTTAACATAGGGTATCGATTCAATAGAATCCAAATCGTCTGCGGTGATTCGTTTTTTCTTGTCAAAGAAGGCTTGACCCACCTC
>JADFGN010000329.1 GCA_022567695.1 Candidatus Poribacteria bacterium
ATTGATCGTCGATCCAATTGTAGCCCAAGATTCTATCTTGGAACCTTTTAAAGGCCAACTTAGAAAGTTGGGCTACCACTGCGTTTCTCCGAATTCGTCAACAGAACCTAGGAGTGTTGACTGTCCACGAACTTTTCCAGCAGTGAAGAGTAGTTGTTTTCGCTGATCAATTTCAAGTGGCCAGGATCGAAGTCCGTCGATTAATACCTCAACTAATTCACCATCTGCTTCTGTAAGAATTTGGAGTAATTTAGGGACCATTTCAGGTGAAGAAATGTCTAAGATAACCTCGAATAGTCGGATCTTTGCTTCTTCATCAAGCAAAGAAGTTTCTTGAAGGCATTTTTCAAGGTCTCCTGATTTACATAGCTTCTCAGCAAGATCGATAGCTTCATCAAGATAATAGTCAGACCAGGCATCAATCCCAATCGTCCGGTCTTTTATTATGGAAAGTAATTCATCAGTTCGAGTCATCTCAATTTCTCCGATAGTAAAATAACTGTAATGCAGTGCAGGAACCTGCTCACCCCACAGAATCTTTTTTCGCATTTTTCAGATATTCCTATTTAGCGGTGGATGTGCCGTATTGCTGATAGCCCTCCTTTTGGAACCCTCCAGGATATCCAGCTCGTCAATTTTTATCCATAACAATACCTTCGTAAAGGTTCAGAATTTTACAAAGTTTTTTCAAAATCCTTTAATAACGCCTTTTGTTTTCTCGTCAACGATTTTGGTATTTCAACTTGAAGCTGCACGCGGAGATCTCCGGTGCGCCGAGATGAGTCAGTGATGCCTTGTCTGCGTAACCTCAATTGTTGCCCCGGCTGCGTTCCCGGAGGAACCGTCAGATCGATCTGTCCTTTCAGCATTGGCACTCGAACTTTCCCGCCTAAAGCTGCAAGGGTAAAAGGAATGTTCGCCTTTGTCACCAGGTCTAGATCTTCACGCTGGAAATCGGGATGCGGCTGAACAGAAATCTTTACATGCAATGCTCCCGGTGGCCTCCCCGCAACTGATTGACCTTGTCCATTCAGCCGCAAGGTTTGTCCATCTTTGATTCCCGGTGGAATCTTTACGGTGATAGCTCTGTTGTTTACCCGGATTTGCTTCTCTACTCCGAATACAGATTCCTCAAAAGAGATTGTTAGCTTGCTACGTAAATCCGCGCCTCGCACGCCACGAAAATCGGAACTCCCGCGAGAAAACGCATCTCCGAAAGCATCGCCGAAATTGCCAAATACACCTCGGCCGAAAATATCGTTAAAATGGGAGAAGATATCATTCACATTCGTGAATCCGTCAAATCCCATATCGTGTACGCCTGTATGTCCTCTCAGATCGTAAGTCTTTCGCTTTTGGGGATCTGACAAAACTTCATAGGCGGTAGAGGCTTCTTTAAACCTTTCCTCCGCTCCTTTGTTTCCCGAATTTTTGTCCGGGTGATATTTCATTGCTAGCTTGCGATAAGCCTTTTTAATTTCGTCTGGAGAAGCTTTCCGGCTTACGTCAAGCACTTCATAATAATCTCGCGGCATATAATCCCTCCTTATCCCAGGATACACAAAGTGTCATTTTTCTGGCTTGCGCTATTGTTGCTTCTGGCGTACCATCATTCGTCGCTTTTTGAATCTGTGGAATTTAATTAGCAATCTGCTTTTCCAAAGTGTGGATTTTCTCTAGCAAACCTTTTATGAGAATTAAAACGGGGAACAGCCAGAACACCTACAACTCCTCTGTGAAATAAATGCTGAGGGTAGCCGAATTTGCAAAAATTCGGCTACCTATTTTACACTGCACTACCACTCTATAGACCCCCTGAACTGTTACTTTCAAGGTAAGTCATGAACTCTGGCATCGTCCCAATCTCGTGGTGATTTTTGACAAGTTTGCTACCGAATTCAAGGGTTGCGATTTCCACGGCTAGTTTTTTCGCAATATCCTTGATCCCCTCAATGTCTCTCACATGTGCAGCGCCAATCAAACGCCGCATCATCTCCATCCCCGTAAATCCAACCGATTCATGAAAGATACGCTTCAATACTTCAGCTTTCCTATCTCCATCGTCCATTTCAAATTCCGCTTCATAGATTTCCCACGCTCGCTGAATCGCTGTTTTGAGCTTCGTGCGCACAGGTGTGCTTTCGACATGCGAGAAGTAAGACAGGAGGTAATTTGCCCAGTACAATCCCATATCAAAGCCGACGGGCCCATAGAACACAAACTCGGAATCGATTACTTTTGCAGAATCACCTCGCACCATGACACTGCCCGTGTGAAGATCGCCATGCGTCAGGCCCTGTTTCGAGGTGAGGAAAATTTTCTTGAGGTGGTCAATCTGAGACAAGAGCTGCTGATCGCCTTTCAAAGTGCCTACTTGACTTTCAAGACCTTCTGTGTAGAAATTGGTTGGATCATTGATAAAAGGCTTGGTGAAAACGTAATCCGCAGTGATGCCCTGCATGACGTGGTTATCGAAACGGGAAGCGTAACTTTCCGCCTCGTCAGACCGCAGGTTATGTGCATGAGTACGGCTGTGAGTGATTGCCATGAAACGAGCGATATGTTCTGAAATACGCGGATTAACCATCCCTTCAATCAGATCAAAGCGCAAAATATGATAGTCCTTCAAATCCTCCATAGCGATGACATAATTCTGTGGATGGAAGTAGATCTGATTCGGAGAATATTCTGGAACCAAACGGTTGTAAACCTCTAACGCCCGTGACTCATAAGTCAACCGATCCGGTGTCAACTCGTAGCTTGGCCCCAAGATCTTGATGTAAGGTGGTGCATGCTTCAGCACAATCGAGTTGGACGGTTCATTCACGTCATAAACTCGAAAGACAAAATTGAGATTTCCATCCCCAATCTCTTCGGCAGCGATCTCTGCATCGGCGGAGAAAACGCCGATTTCCAGCTGTTCATGAATATAATCCGGGATATTTTTGGGATTGAGTTCCATTCTTCTCCGATCTAAACCGACGACTTTTCTATTGACATTTCAGATGAGAATCGATATGTTTTAATAGCATAACTCAGGGACATCATATCAAGGCGAATACTAATATTCTTATACTATTTTAGATTTGAAAATCCTAATGAAGCAGAGATTTGTCGGGTTTGCCCTGCGGGTGGGAGGAACTCGGGTGGCAGGAAGCCCTTCGGGTGGGAGGAAGAACCTCACGCAAACCTGACGCAGAACCTCGCGCAGAAACCCGACCTACTAGGAAATATCATTTTAGAAACAGTATTAGACCAATGCCCAGCTGACTTTGGAAAGGATTGACCACCATGAGAAAAATCTTGATTTTTAGCCTGATGATTTTAATTGCAATACCAGTTCTTGCACAGAATCATGTCGATTACAAGACACCAACTAAACTTGATGTCGAAGATTTTCAAACCCTGGAGGACAGGAATTTTTTAGATAATTTCGATCTCATTAAAATTCCAACATGGGTGCGAAAAATGCTAAAAACAGAAGAAAAATATATTGCGCCATGGCTGCGTGAACAAACCGCTGATGTCTATGACTACCAGCAGACCATCCAAATCATGCGACAAGGTGTTCTTGCAACGGACAAACAGTTTGCGTGGATCAAGAAGGTTGCGGATGACTGTGCGGAGATTTTACACCTTTCACCGACACCAAGCGTTTTCATTGTCGGTAACGATACACTCATGGCTGACGTTGTCAACTTCAAGCAGCCGTTTATCATTCTCTCATCCAATCTTGTTGAGAAATCGAATCCCGAAGCACTGAGATTCATCATTGGACAGCAGATGGGGCACATCAAATGCGATCATGTATTTTATTTTACGCTGTTCTCTGGCGAACTAAACTCCGTTGGGGCTATCTTAGGTAAATGGGTGCAAGAACTCATTAAATCTCTCGTCGGAAAAGTGATAGATCTAACCAAGGTGGATTGGGTGCTTGCAAGCGAAATCTCCGCTGACCGCGCGGGGCTGATTGCTTGTCAAAACCTAGACGTGGCTCAACGGGCACTTTTAAACTTGAAGCTAGACATACCCATCGACCAGGTCGAAATAAACCTTGAAGATTATCTTGAACAGTACAAAATCGTTAAAGAAAAGGAGGCGATTATACTCGACAGATTTCCTCAAAGCGTACAGAAGGGACTCAATCATTGGCGCCTTGCGGGCCAGTTGAAATTAAATCATCCGTTTCTTTTCCAACGCCTAAAAGCACTACAAGAATACGCGGAGTCAACGGCGTATCAGAAATTATTTGAGTGACTTATGCTGCTTCCTCGTAAGCATCTGTGAACATCTACTCCAATTAGTTAAAGGATTGACGAACATGAAACAGACATTCATTCTCATCATTTTTATTATTATATCCGCTTCAACTATTGCACAAGATCGGGTTGATTACAAAATCCCGAAAAAACTCGATGTCGAGGATTTTCAAATTCCAGAAGACAAGGCTTTTCTGGAAAAATTTGATAACATTAAAATTCCAACGTTGATGCGCAAGATGCTGAAGACGGACGAAGAACACATCATTCCATTCTTGCGCCAAAAAACAGCCGACGTGTATGACTCACAGATAACCCTCAAGATAATGCGTCAGGGTACGCTTGTCACGGACAAACAATTTGCGTGGATCAAGAAAGAGGTAGATACTTGTGCACAGCTTCTACACCTTTCATCTCCGCCGCGTATTTTCATCGTTGGCGAAGGCGGGATGAAAGCTCGTGTTGTCAACTTCAAAGATCCCTTTATTGTTCTTCCCGCTAAGCTCGTTGAAAAATTAGATGCTCAAGCGTTGCGGTTCGCAATCGGGCGACAGATAGGGCATATCAAATGCGACCATGTGTTTTACCAGACGTTATTTTCTGGTGGGTTAGATTCACTTGAACTCGTTTTGGGCAAGTGGGTGGCTGAAGCAATTCAGAAGTCTCTGGATAGAGTGACAGACTTGATTTTAGTGGATTGGACACTCGCACGCGAGATTTCTGCTGACCGCGCGGGTCTAATTGCTTGTCAAAACCTGCAAGTGGCTCAAGAAACATTGCTCAACTTTAAGTTGGGAATGTCCATCGAAAAGGCTAAATTTAATATCGAAGACTCCCTTGAACAGGCAAGAATTATTGAGGAAAAACAGGCACTTGCTGTGAAAAACCTTCCCAAGTCGGTGCAAAAGGGATTCGCACGTTGGCGAAATGCTAACCAGCTAAAAGTCGATCATCCTTTTATTTTTAAAAGAATCAGCGCTATACAAGAGTACGCGGAGTCGGCAACATACCGGCAGTTATTCGAGTGATGAATACCTTATTTATACACGGCTCTGATTCAGATGCTCTGCAATCTGAATTGCGTTTAGTGCAGCACCTTTGCGAAGATTGTCTGCGACAACCCACAAATTCAGCCCATTTTCAATTGAGCGATCTTTCCGAATACGTCCCACATAGACCTCATCTTTGCCTACGACATTAACGGCAAGCGGATACTTCCAATTTTTCGGGTCATCAATGACGACGACGCCCGGAGCTTCGGAAAGTATCCGTCGCGCTTCGTCGGCAGTGAGCTTGTCTTTGGTTTCGACATTGATAGCTTCGGAGTGAGCGAAAAAAACAGGGACACGAACCGTCGTCGCTGACACTCCAATGGAATCGTCTTCAAAAATCTTTTTCGTCTCATTGACCATCTTCATCTCCTCTTCACTGTCACCGCTATCGAGAAGTGGCCAATCGCATGTCACGTTGAAAGCCATCTGATGTGCAAACTCATCAAGCGTGATAGGTTGCCCTTGCAACGCCGATGCCGTTTGATCGATGAGTTCGAGAACAGCAGAACCGCTTTTGCCCGATACACTTTGGTACGTTGAAACGACGATGCGCTTAATCCCCACCGCGTCGTAGATCGGCTTGAGAGCGACGAGCATCTGAATTGTTGAACAATTTGGGTTGGCAATCAGTCCGTTGTGTTTTAAAACTGCGTGGATATTCACCTCTGGAATCACAAGAGGAACGTCAGCATCCATCCGAAATGCGTTTGTATTATCGATTACCAAACATTTCTTTTCCACGGCTGTTGGGATGAACTCGCGGCTAACGGCGGTTCCCGCCGAGGAGAACACCAAATCCACGTCATCAAACGAATCGTGTGTCAATTCCTCGACCATGATTGGCTCATCTTTGAAGTCTAGGATGTCGCCCGCCGATCGATGGGAGGCGAGTAATTTAAGAGAGGAGATAGGAAATGCCCTCTCCTCAAGGATTTGCATCAGTGTATTGCCAACTGCGCCTGTTGCTCCAACGATAGCAACACGGTAGCTCTCGCTCATTGGTATGATACCTCTCAAAAAATAAAGTCGAAGCAGGTGTGTGACGGACTAAAACGGCGCGGCGGGAGCCTTACCCTCCCAGCTCAAGTTGAGGGAGTAGGGGAGGGTGAACTCGTCTCCGGGCTCGACTCCCCTGCCGAACCATCTGTTCCCGCTTTAGCCATCATCAAATGGATATTCTACCACACGCGAAGATGGATACGCAAGCGTGAAAAAGGCGCGTTTCACACTTTATCCGAGCAGATCTTTTGCCGAAAATCTGTTAAAATTCGAAGCTAAATAAGGAGCATTTATATGATAAACAAAACCGTTTCAAACCGGCCTCGTGCGCGTGAAATTGGCCTCCAGATCGGGAAGCTTCCCCCTGCGGAATTCAACGCGATCACCGATGTCGAAGGTGTACTGATCGGACACACAACGCTCATCGAGGGGCACGGTGCATTGGAGATCGGGAAGGGGCCTATTCGCACCGGCGTCACAGCAATTTTGCCTCACCCAAGGAATCTGATTGATGAACCTGTGGAAGCCGCCCATTTTGTTTTTAATGGAGCAGGGACAACCAGCGGTCTTTCGCTGATCGACGAATTTGGTCAGATCGAAACTCCAATTCTTTTGACCAACACATTCAGCGTGGGGGCGGTGTACGATGGCGTCACTCGATACCTGATAAAGACTGCGTTTGACGAAGGTAGGAATCCCCGTTGGTTTAACCCAACGGTCGGTGAGACTTACGATGGTGGACTTAACGACGCGGCAGGGCTGCATATCAAAGCGGAACACGTTTTCGCGGCGATCGAGAACGCCCGTAGCGGGAACGTGGCTGAGGGCAATGTCGGTGCCGGTACGGGGACAAGTGCATGTGGATTCAAAGCGGGGATTGGGACATCATCTCGCTGTGTTGAAATCGGCGGTAAAACATGGACGGTTGGCGCACTCGTGCAATCTAACTTCGGCGGAGAACTAATCATTGATGGCGTGCCCATTGGGGAACTCCTGACGGATAGGGCATCGGCAGAAGATTCCGCCTCAGATCAAATCGACGGATCGATCATGGTTATCCTTGCGACCGATGCACCATTATCATCACGTCAGCTTCACCGTTTGGCAAAACGGGGGACATTTGGACTTGCGCGAACAGGTTCGAATGGCGGGCATGGGAGCGGAGATTATTTTATCGCGTTCTCCACGAGCTATCGACAGTGCATCGGCGCAGGCAAGACGGCAGAGATGGCAACCTTCGTACAAAATGAATCCCGCCTCAACCCGTTGTTCTGTGCCGTAGCCGATGCCGTGGAGGAAGCCATTCTGAATTCGATCTTCAGAGCGGAAACCATGACCGGCAGAGATGGACGAACGGTACCCGCCTTGCCGATGGATGCGGTGATTGAAATTCTAAGAACGCACGGAAAGTGTTGGCACGAGACCCAACCCGTATCATGTTGAGTCTCGTGCCTTTTGAATTTCATGAGAGAACCTACGGACTAACGCCGTTTAATCTCCCCCCAAGTCGTCGTCAGTTTTCCCTGCGGGGATACAGCAGTCGTCGTAGACTCCAGACCTTCAGGGGTGTATTCTTCAACGGTTGCGAACACCGTCCCGATATTTCCCCACGTGATTCCCGTATGCCCGCCAATGGCGTAAATCTTACCGTCCACAACAACCGTTGCCAGGCTTCCCCTTGCGGTTTGCATTTCTGTGCCGTCTGTCCAAGTATCAGTTGCGGGATCGTACACTAGCACAGACGTGGTTGGTCCTCCGCCCCCATGTGTGTCTCCACCGATGAGGTAGATCTTTCCGTCCAGCGCACTCGCAGGTAGCAACAGTCTTGGCGCAGGAATATTGGCTTTCTGTGTCCACTTATCTGTCACTGGATCGTATTCGTAAGTGGTGGAAAGCACGACATCCGCTGAGCCTCCGAACAGATAAATTTTCCCATCCACGCTGGCAAATCCTGTATTTCCAAGACCCCTTGGCACGTTTGCTCTCTTTTGCCAGGTATCTGTCGCCGGGTCGTACATTTCCACCACTGATGTGTGAAAACCTGCTGCCCAACCCCCAATGACATAAATCTTCCCATCCACGGCAACGGCAGCGGCTCCGAATCTTTTGGAAGGCATGTCTTCCTTTTTTGTCCAGGTGTTCGTCGCCGGGTCATACTCCTCGACAGTGGTTAGAAGGCCGGGAGGGGCCTGCACCACGGTGGACCCGCCGAAGGCGTAAATCTTCCCGTTCACGACACTGGTCGCCATGCCTTTTCTTGCCGTCGGCATATCCGCCTTCCTGGTCCAGGTATCGGTTGTCGGGTCGTATTCTTCGACGGTTGAGAGTTTCCCTGTCTGGTTCCAACCACCGATGACATAAATCTTCCCATCGACGGCAGCGGC
>JADFGN010000330.1 GCA_022567695.1 Candidatus Poribacteria bacterium
GTTGTGGCGGTCGATTTTTTGTAGGTGCCATTGATGAGATGCGTCTGTCAAATATTCCACGTACCGACGCCGAGATTAAAGAGGTCGCGTCTCGTGGGCTGGCTGAAATCCTTTCGGTTGATCGGCTAGACAAATTAACCACAAGCTGGGGAGACATCAAGAGTCAATACCAATGAACTTCAAATGTTTACTGTGTTCGCGTAGGGTAGGGGTTCTTGGGACAAAAGTACTTTATCGAGTGGTCGCAATGAAGTCGATATCGACGAATCTATCCTTTTCCCTCTATATCCGTGTCAGAAATCCAATGGAACTCATGGGAACACACAACTCAATCTACCCCACGGCGCGCTTGCCCGTCTTGGCAAAGGCAGAATTGGAGACGGCAGCCCTATCGCCTTTTCACCGGCTGGAAACCTGTTTGCGATTTTTCGCAGTTGTTTGAGATCCTGTCTGTTTCTGTCTTTCATCTCGTTATTGGCAGGCTGTGCAAGAAAATTTCACTTTTTTCGATTTTTTGGGGAACTTTTCTCTGAGTTGTCCCACTAGGAATATATAAAGTTTAGACTGCTGTTTGCTTCAGTTGAATTGGGCAGGGAGCAGATTCTCAATGATTATGTGAAATTCTATCAGTCCAATGCAGATTCGTCAATAGCGAAAGGAGTTTATCAAAGCAAGTATTCTGATATCCTTTTATGGCTTTTTCTCATCTCGGGATGCAGCGGGAATGACAGCTAATGGTTGAGAGATACCTGCCTTCTATTCCTTCCATTGCTTCCTGCCAAGTCCCCTGCCATATTTCGTAGTACACCTAGCCGTTGTTCTTTGTTGGCTCAAACCCATTCAGATCGAATCAACTCATGTGAGGCGGCAGTGTGCGCTCAAACCGGTGAGCGATATACTTTGACCATCACACAATCTCTTGAGGAGAACAGATTATGAGCTGCAAAAGAAATCAAACGTCCACACAACCTGGCGGAAATGCGTCTCGATGCCGAATGGTTCAAAGCTTAGAATCTTTTGGCTGACGACTTCCCTTATTCGTGCCAATGACGTTTTTAATACTCAATCTGTGCCGGAAGCTGCGATTCATTGAGGCATTGTACGAGTCTTTAGCTTGCAGCCGATTTGGGTTGGGGTTAACTTCAGAACGCCGAAATTATACAACACAGGAATTGGATGATGCGGAATGGTCTTTGGCCTTTGTTCGGAGCTTGCCTCCAAGGAAATGACCGAGACCCATTCCGCTAATCAAGGAGCAATAATCTCCTTGAACTTTTTCTCAGTGATCTCTGTGTCCTCTGTGGGAGATGGGAGATTGCTTAATATTAATATACCAGGAGGAAAAGTCGCATGAAGATTTTCGACCGCTACACACACCTTCTTGAATGGATACAGAGCAAGGGGCATAAGCCGAGGGTACTTGGTTATGCACCAGATGGGGCGATGATTGTTTGCGTCAAGAGCGGTGGAGAAAAAGAACCGGCTATCTTCATTAGCGCCGGGAGTCATTCGACTGAACAAGCAGGTGTCACCACTGCGGTACAGCTTCTTGATCAACTTGAAACGGAACACCAGGTCTATGTCATTCCCAGTCGCGATCCAATGGGTATGAACGGATTTGGTTATGCGCTGAGTCTGAGTCTCGGAGAGGAACCGAGTCTTGACTCCCTCGAAGATGCCCATGCAATTCTTAGGGAACGCGGCGAAGTGCTTTACGAGGAAGGCTCAACGCTTCTGGTCATCATCGGCGAATATGGGTATTCTACCCGTGGCCTTTACGGACGATTGCCCAAAGGTGCGTCGTTCCTGAAACCGCTTTTAGGTCGCCGTATCTTCTTTCCCTCCCATGCCAACGGCATCGAAGGAACTGCGCCTTGCCAACGTGCCTATACGCTCATCGTCAGTCCAGAGGGTGAAGTGCTGCACATCAACCGCTTCCATGATACGCCTTGGGCACCAGTAGAAGTACGATGTACCCGTCGGTTGATGGCTGAAATTCGTCCCGGCCTCACGTTGGATTTGCACGAGTACGGCGGCGATGCCTTCTGGTTTTCCGCGCGTCACCAGCGAAACGATGGCGACGAAAAGTGGGAGGGGCGCATGGCTGATGAAATGATTCAAGCCGTTGCCCATTCAGGGGCGCAATTGGTGGCGGAAACCTATCTCCCCGGTTCGTTTTTCACGAAAGGTGAACGTGGCGTGTTCTGGCTGAATCCGCAGGAGCGGGGAGAAGGCTTGAACCTTGCTGACTTCGCGGCCAGAGAGTACGGGCCCTCGTTTACCATCGAGACTGGCATGCGGAGTCGCTTTCAGCAACGGGTTAGCACTTCACTCCTTGCGGCACAAACAGCTGTGAAGGTTTTTGAGGAACGCTACAAAGGAGACACAAATTAATGAAAGCACGTCGTTTGATACGCCACGGCATTCGTCAGATTGAAGTGGAGGACTTCGAGATAGGGGCTTTGCCTGATGACGGACTGTTAGTCGAAAACGAATACACCGCTATCAGCGTGGGAACCGAACTCTGGAACTGGACGCATGGCGCCGAACCAAGCGGCACTGCAAAGTTTCCCCAAACGACCGGATACTGTAATGCAGGTCGAGTTCTGGAGGTTGGTAAGAATGTCACTGGCATTTCGCCCGGCGATCGAGTCGCAGGTCAGAGCAATCATGCCAGCCACGCCATCATGCGCAGGCTCTATCACAAAGTGCCGGAGGGCGCTTCGTCGAAAGCAGCTTCGCTGCTCACCATGTCAGCGATTGCGATGCACGGGATTCGAGTCGCGAAAATTGAGTTAGGGGAAGCAGTTGCGGTAATTGGTCTTGGGCTTGTTGGGCAGTTTGCACTTTCCCTGGCTCGGCTCGCTGGCGGCATGCCCGTCATCGCGATTGACCTCGACGATTTTCGGCTGGAGAAGGCGAAGGCCAGAGGCGCGGATGCGTGTATCAATCCGGCGCACGCTTCTGACGTTCGCGAAGCGGTGCGTGAATTGTGTTTTGAGGACGGCGCAAATGTCGTGTTAGAATGCACTGGCAAACCCGCTGTGTATCCGATGGCCATAAAACTCCCATGCTTTGCAGGGAGGCTGGTTGCCGTCGGTTCGCCTCGTGGAACTGTTGAATTCGACTTTCTCAACGAAGTACATCTGCGTGAGGTGAGCATACTTGGTGCTATCCATCCAAGAACCCCTGAACAGGAACACGCCTATTTCTGGTGGACCAAGAATCGGGAACGGACGCTCCTGCTGAGATTAATGGCCAACGGTCGGTTGCCGACCGAAGACCTAATTACACACATTGAAAAGCCTGCCAACTGCCTGAATGTTTACAGCATGCTTGCCGACAATCCGCAACAGGCACTTGGCGTTCTCTTTGAATGGAGGGCAGTATGAGTCAAGTTGTTCGTATCGGTAAGCCAAGGTGAATTATACAAGGGTTCGTCGCAATGATGGAAGTTTAACCATCCAACTTCTTACAGACGGAGATATTCATGCAAACCGTAAAAATTAGTCGTAAAGAGATAGAGCGTGGTGTGATGCAGCCTGAAAATCTTGACGCTGCAATCAATGCAGTGCGCGAAGACGGGGTTGTTTTGCTACCGGGCGTCATCAATATCGAACACATTGAACGTTTGGGTGAAAAGATGCTCGAAGATATCCAAACAGTTGAGAAGACGCAGGGCATCGTTAACAACTGGCAGGGCGTGCGACCCCCGTTGTTCCAGCCCTATCTGTTCAAAGACATCGTTTTCAATGAGATGGCAGTCGCCGTCTCGCATCGGCTGATGGGCGACGGTATCGTCATTGATGCGTGTGGTGCCAATACCGCGTTTTGGGGAGACACGCAGCAGAGCGTACATGCCGACACGCACCAGCTCTGGTCTACCCTCGACTTCGTGCCACCGCCTCACAATATCGTGATTAATATCGCGCTGGTCGATGTTAATGAATCCAACGCCGCGACGAAATTCTGGCCGGGTACACATACCGATACGCGCATCACCTCCGGTAATAGACGCCCCACCGAAGAGATGATTGCCGAATGGGAGGCGAAAAGACCTGCCGAGCGGATGTGTACGAAAAAAGGCGATCTGGTGGTACGAGATATGCGGGTGTGGCACTGCGGCATGCCCAACCATACTGACATACCGCGTCCGATGCTGGCGATTATTTATCAGTCGGGTTGGTGGCAGCGAAGTGGATTCGAGGCAGAGAAAGGCAGCGAAGATTTCTTTGAGCACCCCATCCTTCAGAACTCAGCGGTTTTCGTTGATGCGCCCATTGATTATCTGCATCAAGGACACTCGCGCCCATTGAGAAAACGATAAACATCGAAAAGGATAGAACATAGCGATGCTACGAATTTCCAAAACAAAAGATTACCTACTGAAAAACGGTGAACCATTTTTCTATTTGGCTGACACCGTGTGGGCGGCGTTTGCCAATCTGTCGGTTGAGCGGTGGCAAGGTTACCTGAAATTCCGCCGCACACAGGGGTTCAATGCCATTCAGATTAGCATTCTCCCCATCACACACGATACCAGTACGTCGAAGAAAAATGCGCATCCTTTTCTGCTAAACGGCGATGGTAATTGGGATTTCTATCGGTTGGACGAAGCGTATTTCGACAAAGCCGAGCGTATGGTATCCATGGCTGTCGAATCAGGATTTGTGCCTGTGTTGGGCGTGGTGTGGAAGAACTATGTGCCGGGGACGAGCGCAAGCCAGCGTAGCCCAATTCCGTCAGCGATGCCGCTCGATGCAATGAAGGCATACGCCAAATATGCAGCGGAGCGGTTCAAGAAATACGCGCCGATTTTCTTCATCAGTGGTGATACGGCGTGGGATTCAGACGAGGAACCGCTCCATTACATGGCCGCATTGGAGATTGTGCGCCGAATCTGTCCCGACTCACTTATCACAATGCATCTGGGAACACGTTCGGTCTTGCCAGATGATTTTGCCGAAAAGGTCGATTTCTACATGTATCAATCCGGTCACAGTCCAGAACAGAAAACGCCGTATGAACTGGCGAAGAGACATCAGGAATATGCGGTCAAACGTCCCGTCGTCAATGGCGAGCCGTGTTATGAAGGTCATGGCAGAGGACAGACGCTGACACGCTTCAGAGCGTATGATGTCCGTAAGGCGACGTGGCAAAGTCTGCTGTCTGGCGCGAAGATGGGAATGACTTACGGTGGGCATGGAATCTGGTCGTGCCACTCTGACGGTATGGGTTTCGTCAACCCGACCTGGAAGTTTGTGCCTTACGACTGGGAAGAGGCGTTGCGGCTACCGGGCGCATGGGATGTGGCGTATGCGAAGTGGCTGTTCGAGCACTTCGAGCTGTTCGATTTAAATCCCGTGGATGTGCTGGTGCGGGAAGATGAAGAGGTCGCTGTATCCTCAACCCCCGATCGAACCAGGATTGCGCTTTACGCCCCGCATGCCTATGATGTGGCATTGAAACTCGATTTGAGCGGATACCGTTGCGAAGCCTTCGATCTGGAGAATCGGCGTCCCTTTGTGCCGACTGTCGAGACAGGCAGCTCCTCAACGGTTTATCTGTCAATGTTCAACAGCGATGCGCTGTTTCTAGCGATGAAATGAGTGAACGGCATCCGACACCGCTAGCGCGGCGTAAATATGTGGACAGTTGTAGGTCGATTTTCCAAAATCGACACGAAGGCAAGTCGAGATTGGAATCTCGACCTACTGTCCAAAAACTTCTATCGTTGTGTACTGTCTCAGAAACGCGAAGCTCGCGACTCAGATAAAGATTGTATAACCCCACGAATGCACCTCAATATTGAAGCATATTTTTAAAATACCGTGGCTTCAAGAATGTGTCGAAGGAGGAATAAACGTATGTTAACGCGCAAACAGAAACTCGAATTCTACGAGAACGGCTACCTGAAGATTCCTGGAGCAGTTCCGAAGTTGATGGTAGATCAGGCCCGTAGAGCAATCAACCACTCCGTCGGCAATGTCGGCATGCACGACGCCGATCCGGAGAAGTTTCGACAGAAAGCACTTTGTCGAGAATTGACCAATACGCCAGTGATCACCGATTTGTTCAACAAGACACCTGTCCTTGGCCTCCTCGAATCGCTCCTGGGCGAAGGGAATGTGAAGCCTGTCGGGAATGGACAAATTGCCATGCGCTTCCCGCAGCCGCTAGGTGTAGAACCGGGCGTCCCAAGTGGGCATCTCGATGGATTGGGAAGCGGCACGAACGGCATGGCGAAGGGAGTCTATCGACGGGGTTTCACAGCGTTTGCGGTCATCTATCTGGCGGACGTGCCCGAACCCAACTGTGGTAACTTTACCGTCCGGCCCGGCACACACCGGTTCTTTGAAGACTATTTCAAGAAAGAGGGACACGAAGTCCTCGGGAACGGGATGCCGAAAATCGATTTGCCGACAGAGCCTGTACAAATCACGGGCAACGCAGGAGATGTGGTCGTGGCACATCACCTACTGGTTCATTGTGGCGGCCCTAACGTTTCGCCTGACATTCGTTACGCGGCGATCTTCAGACTAAGACATGTAGATTGTGAAACGAACGGTTATAACGCTTACACCGACATCTGGCGAGAGTGGCCGGGAATTCGGGAAGCACTTGAGGAAGAGAAAAGCTAAAAACGGAGGGAATCATGCGAATAGGACCACATCCCTGTTTTGGCGGCGTCCATCTCAACGAACACTGGATTGTTTGGAATTCCGTCTAAGCACTAAAACGCTTGGTGTGAGTTATTGGAAACAACACCCGGCTGTCTTTAACGCCGGGTGTTGAGGTGGGTACACCCGGTGTCCAGAGACAATCGTTTCGGCGGGGTGAGCGGTTTCAGCGATAGCGAGTGGCTTATCCGTCCATTGAATGGTATCGCTTTTGCGATGTTTCCCTTGAGGATTTGATTTTGTTTTCAAGATTTTTAAAAACCTTCCGAGAATATGAACAAGACTTCATAAACATCATTAAAACACATCTTATCAAGAATCCTACAATGCAATGGGTATCATTGAAGGATACATCTTAAACATTTTTTAATTCTTCTTTTTTAGTAGTTTTAGTCGCTGTAGTAGTCGTCGCACCGATAGTTTAAGCTATCGGTGCTCTTTTTTTATCGTGTTTATCACTTCACTTTTATTTACCCAAAACCCATACCCACACGGGCTTCCCCTTCCCCTCTGAGTCGGTATCCCAAGAACCGACGCCCTTGGCACAGCTTTTGCTTTATTTTAAGCTCCCCCCAATAGCATATCAAAAATCCGCACATCAGTAACCGATAAAGGCAAACCGTCCGAAATGGCGGGGCGCAAAGCGACAGACCCTCGCATAATGCAGGGTGGCTGCGTTGCCGAAGTCAAAGAAATCAGGAGAACGCGACATACCGTCCCCCAAACGGTGATGGAACTCGACCCGCGTTTTCATCTGATTCTCCCTACACTTTGGCTTTTTTTATGTTCAAATTTTTTCGATGGACTCAGGAGAATCATCCTCCAAGTCATCGATAAAGGTAAACCACACGAGAGTGTGGGACACAAAGTGACAGACCCTCGCTACATGCAGGGTGGCTGCACTACCGAAAAAGGAGAATTAAAAGATGTTTACAAAGTTTGTCAACACGCCACTTCAATTGATCACCATTAGATTCGCAGCGATTATGTGTTTGGTTCTTGTCTTTGCTTTTAGCGCAGTCGAGGCCGCGAAGAAAGAAAAGGCTGGCTCAAGTGATAGCACAGTTACTGTTACAGATTATCAAAAGGGAAGTATCGTTATCAGACTCAACCCTGATGGAATCAGCAAGGCCGGCACGCTTAAGTTGGATAAAACGATCTCCATCGAGATCGGCGAAGGCTCACTCACTGCCTACTTGCAGGAGCACAATCTCAGTGCGGTTGAAATCGGCGCTGAGATGTTTAGGTTTAGCGACGGTACGCGGCTGTTCGTGTTTAGCCCATCTGATGTCTACTTTGAGCAGCCCTTAGAACTCAAAGGGCTGGAAACGGCTGAAGGGGTGATATTCCTTGACGAGAATGGTAAAGCACTCGAATACACCTTATCCAGCGACAGTAGTGGTAGCAAAACCGTCAAAAGTAAAAGTAGCCCTTCTACTTATTACTATGATGAATATTAATGACCTTCCGTTTGAAACCATATTACCTATAGTGTTTCAAAAATGCCCGCAAGCCGAACGTAATTACAGGCTTCGCGGGATTTTTTCTGTCCGTTTTTGGCTGGATTTGAAACAGTATTGAACCAAAGTGGTGCGCCATTTTGTGAAAACGAGATTGAGAAAGCTCTTTCACCAATCTCCCCCAACGCATCATCCATCAATTCAGTTTGAGGAGTCTTTTAGTATACCGCATGTGATTCTAGCGTGCAATCGGGAAACAGCAGGAGTTTGCATTGACGCGCTGAAGCTTTATATCCCGTCCACTGATTCAGAGCGTTACGCTGACTTCTTTGAGCTAATACTAAGACCTATCAGAAGCCAAATGGAGCGAGACGAGTCTTCATCTCTAAACGCTTTGAGTATCTTGATTGTGACGAAGATGTATCACCAGCTTGTGAGACCAACGCAGAGAAACGTCAAGTGGGGGTAGGATTGGCTAAACATCATGCGGCAGGGAAGGCACATTATCT
>JADFGN010000331.1 GCA_022567695.1 Candidatus Poribacteria bacterium
AGAGTGACGGAAACAAGCCTTCCCTCATTTTCTCTTAGCCAGCAAATCCTTTCTTCCATCGTTCGATAAATCAAGAAAACTAGCGAAAACAAAAACGGCTCAAAATCCATACACTGACTGGATTAGAGCCGTTTTGCTAAATGTAGGCACTTGCGCTTATCTGACAAGAAATCGACACATCATGCTCACGGCAGGTGAGATCACTTCTTGCGCGGATCGTCAGCCGGGTTGATGTAGGTGATACCCCACGGTCCCGTCCCGTGAAGTTGCACGATGACCTCATCTTTAGTCCACGCAAAATGGTTCGTCTTGGGTTGAATGATCATCAGGCCTCCCGGCCCCAAGGGCGTGGTCTTCTGACGGTCCAGTTTGTCGCCCATGCCCATATGGAAGGTTCCCGACAGTACCGTGACCCGCTCGACGGTTGGGTGCCAATGGGCTGGAAGGTTGTAGTTGGCGGGGAACTTGATTCGCACTGTAAAAGGAACCGCTTTGTTCATCGGCCCCTCAATCACCGCAATCTTTGCGCCCGGTGGCAAGGACGGAAGGTCATTGAACTTAAGGTCACTTGGGGTGATCGTTTGATGATTGGCTTCGTATGCCCAACTCCCAGACATGATGATAAAGGCGCCGATGATGGTGCCGCCGATGGCAACGGCATAGAACCAAGATTTCATGGTGTTCTCCTATTTTTTAGATTGTTGCATTTTCTCAAACATCAAATCACATTATACACGATCCACAGTCGTAAAGCAGAAGAAAATCACATTCGATACCAAACACGATTCTACGTATCGTCGATGAATGTGGCGAGTCGCACCAATGCCGTTTACCTACAAGCGGTTGAGCGTGGCGATAAGTCGTCATAACACTTTCACGACAACAACGGTTATATCATCCTCTTCTTCTGCGGTCATATCCGCCCCAAAGGTTGTTGCGTCATTGATGAGGGCATCAACCATCGCCTCTGCCGTCATATCCGGCGTAAAACTGCCAAGCACCTGGGCCAAGCGTTGGGTCTCCTGATACTCTTTGCCATCGCTATCCTTTGCTTCGATAATCCCATCGGTCATAAACACCAATACATCACCGCTTTGCAGTGAGAATTCGACCTGACGATACCCAATGCCCACCATCATGCCCAGTGGCATGCCCTTGGCGAGGAGCGGTTCAACAGTACCATCGCGTATTAACAACGGGTGAGCATGATGACCGGCGTTGGCCAGATGCATGGTCTTTGTCTCGGAGTTTATCAAACCAATGACCATCGTCACGTTCATCTGTTCTTCCATCTGGTCAATAATACGAGTTTTTCAGTTAGCAAATGGCGGTCGAATTTCAGGGAGAAAATCGAAGCCTTCAACTTACCAACTCCTGCTTAAAACAATCGAAAAGTCTTTGCGAATCCAAGTGCTGTTGATACGCAATAGTATTACTCAACTTTACGAATAACCACTTTACTTAAACTTTCTAGCTTCAGAACTTCGGCGATCTTTCCATAGTTAATCGCGACTTTGAACAAACGGCTCGTGCTGCCAAATCGCCCCAGATAATCTCCTACCGGCACATCGTCGTAGTTTTTGACGTATGGAAAACGGATTTTTTGCCGATTCTCAAATTCAACTTCGAGGGTATCTCCCCGTTGCCACCCGACCTCGGTAAAGTCATCGGCGGTAATATTCGTCACAGCGTGACCGTATTCATCAATGAGATTGATCTGACCGATGATTTCACCATCGATGACTTTTGCGATCTTGCGTATCACGACCTTATTCCGACCTTCAAGTTTTAAGGTTTCGGCGATATTTCCTCGGTTGATTGCGACCTTAAAGAAGCCGGTTGTGTCATCGAATCGCCCCAGATAATCCCCTACCGGTACATCACCATATTTCAGGACGTATGGAAAACGGATTTTTTGCTCATTCGAAAAGTCAACTTCAAGGGTGTCTCCCCGTTGCCATTTTAACTTTGTAAAGAGATCCGTGGAGATGTTCGTCGCCGCATTTCCAAATTCCGATTCGATCTCGGAAATGTGGCCAACAATTTCGCCATCCACCACCGTTGCAAATTCAAACGGAAGCTGAAGGTATTCCTCCAATAGGGCACCGACCTCCTCAAAAGGCGATTGTTTGGCAAGTTGGGCAGCAACGGAGAAGAAATTTACCTGTCGGTGAGATGCGCTATCCGGTGTGGTCTGGCCGATGAGTTTCGGGTTTGTGATTTCCCGAACTTCGGAGACGCCCATTGCCCGCGCGACTCGTGTCAGGATGCCGTTGTTCGGGGCGATAAAATAAGAACCCTTCTTAGTTTTGAGCGCAATCGGTTTTCCTTCACCCGCATTTTCAAATAGAACGACAAAAACTGTACCATGCGGGAACTTTTCGCCCGCCCGTTGTAGGGTATAAGCACCCTCTTTGACAGTGAAGGTAGAAAGTGGATGCGAAATCGAATCGACTTTCGCATTCGGGAAAACCTCACCGATTGCTTGCTCGATCGGCGGCTTATCAACATTTTTGCTTTGGTAATCGGTAATCAGGACGATAAGCCCATTGGGTTTATCCGTCGCTTGTGCGAGGACGAAACGGCTAATAAGTATCACAGCGGGCAGCAAAAGAAATATTCGGTATCGAAACAGTTTCATCATGCGATTCCTTTCCAGGTAATTAATGACTTGTACTCGTTAAGTTCAGATTCTTCTCGCCGACCGAAAGTTGGTGTGAACCGGGACTTCTGGCGACGAATTCACCTTCTCCTTGTTCTGCCGCTGATTTCTGCGTGCAACTATACTCGGATGTTACACATAGGCATTATGGTTGTCAAGCACTTTTTCAAGTACGCGTATACCCGATTTTTCTGTTGCCAAATCGTCGATTGTGTGGCATGATATTATTGATGTTTTCATCTATTAATGTCAAGAAAAGGAGTTCGATTTGGCTGAGAAATTCCGGGTCGGTATTATTGCAAGCGGTCGGATTGCTCGTATGCATGGCGGCGGGTGGCGTGGTTGTGACCGGACTGAGATTGTGGCAATCGCTGATTCTCACCCCGAAGCGCTGGCAACCTACGCGAGCGAGTTTGATGTCAACAACCAATATCTCGACTATCGCGAGATGATGGAGAAGGAAAAGCTAGACATCGTCAGCGTATGCTCATGGAATCCTCAACATGCCGAGATGACCATCGCAGCGGCGACCTATAAACCCAAGGCGATACTCTGCGAAAAACCGATGGCATGCTCTCTGGGAGAAGCTGAGGCGATGATGATTGTGTGTGAGCGCAACGGGGTCAAATTCGCTGTCGGTCATCAACGGCGTTTTTATTCCTCTTGGCGGGAAGCACGGCGGCTTATCCAAGATGGTGCCATTGGCGAACCACGTCGGCTATGGTCCGCGGTAAGAGCCGGTATGATGAACACGGGGACTCATTGCATTGATTTCCAACGCTTTGCCTTGGGGGATGCACAGGCGGAGTGGGTTATGGGTTCGGTGGAACGCAAAACCGATCACTATCTTTTTGGCCATCGAATAGAAGATCGCTGTTGCGGATTGATTGGGTATCCGAATAATGTGGAAGGGGTTATTGAAAACGAACTGCCAACCGAAGGTGGGCTATATCAATTGGGCGCAACGATTTACGGTAGCGATGGCATGATGGAAATTCATGACAACAGCCTGAAATACATGATATCCGGAAAGGCGGGGTGGCAGGTGTTTGAGCCCACCGAAGATAATCGTAGCGGCTATGGCGATGCTTTCACAGACCAGGCGAATGCCATATGCGACTGGATTGAGGGCAAAATCGACAACTATCCTGGACAGGCAGAGCATGGCAAGGCAGCCTTAGAGATTATGATGGCGGTTTACGAATCCGCGCGTCTGCATGAGCGGGTTAGCTTACCCCTGCAGACTCGCGCCAATCCGCTCGATGTCGCAGTAGAAACTGGTGTGATTCCGGTTGAGCGTCCCGGCGCATGGGACGAACGCTCATTCCTGGTACGCGGGGAAGCCATGAGTTGGACCAAATAGTTTGGAACAACAGGGCACGTAAACGGGACCATGGATATGCCAAGCTCACTCTCAAGAAACACTGAAGGAGATTTATGAAAACATATCAGACCCACCTTTTTGTCAACACTCGTGTTCCGGCCCCTATAGCGTATGGTTCAGCACAGAAGGCACTGTTAAACCAATCTGCCTTTGCAGAGGTTGCCAAGGAGGTAACGAGCTGGCCCAATTATCAGCGAACACCGCTTTATTCGCTCAGCGGTTTTGCGAGAGCGAGTGGTGTTGCTGGATTGTGGTGCAAACACGAGGGATACCGATTTGGGCTCGGCAGTTTCAAACCCACTGGACCTACCTATGCCATGCTGGCTGTGTTGAAAGGTGAAGTGAAAAAAGTAGCTGGTGTGCAAACGGTGACTACCCAAGACCTGATGAATCGAAGGTATGAATCGGTGACGCACAAGATTGTCGTTTCAGCCGCCACATCAGGCAATCACGGACGCGCGTTGGCCTGGGGGGCTCGCATGTTCGGTTGCCGGTGTGTCGTTTACATGAACGAGGGTGTCAGCGTTGGCAGAGAACGAGCGATTGCGGACTACGGCGCGGAGGTCGTGCGAGTGCCGGGAAACTACGACCAGGCAGTGATACGTTCCTACAAAGACGCCGAGACATTGGGCTATTTTGTCATTTCAGACTACGAATCTGCTGTGTATCCGAACGTCCCCCGTGATATTATGCAAGGCTACGCAATGGTTGCAGACGAAATTATCGACCAATTCACCGAGCAGTTACCGCCCACACACGTCTTTGTCCCCGGCGGAGGTGGTAGGTTAGCCGGTGCAATCTGCGGGCATTTGTGGGAACGATACGCGTTCCACCGCCCACGGGTGATTATCGTCGAACCCACTGAGTCGGCTTGCCTATACCAAAGTGCTTTGCAAGGACATGCCGCAACAGTCAGCAAGGAGGGCAGGTCGGTTATGGATGGACTCGTGGTTGAATCAGCCTCGCCGCAGGCGTGGACCGTCCTCAGCAAAGGTGCTTTTGCCTTTCTGACCATCCCTGATGCTGCCGCGATTGATGCGATGCAACAGGCTGCAAGTGAAGTGGATGGGGATTTACCCTGCGTTATCGGTGACACAGGGATCGCGGGATGGGCGGGATTTCTGGCTGTAACCCGTGACGAGCACTTGCGTCGCCAACTTGACCTCGATACCAGTAGTCGAGTCGTAATCATCGCGACCGAAGGCGCAACCGATCCAAAAGTGTACGAGAATATCGTCGGCACCCGCCCAGACCGTATTGATATCAAGCGTATTTAATTAGTAGGTCGGTTTTTGATACGTCGTCCAGTGGCACGGCTAATGAATGTCTATACCACTCTCAGCCGCAATTCGGCGAATATTTGCATTCGCAAGCGGAATCTGTGACAGCGACAGATGTTCGATTAACCCGTATCCGTTGGGATGGAGTATATCAAATCGTTTGAGCATCAGTGCAAGGTCTAATTCCCCTTCGCCGGGGACTTCTTGATCGATATGAAGAACCAACCCATTTGAAATTTTGAGGTCCTTGATGTGAGCGAGAGGGGCGAGATCTCCTATGGAATCAAAGATGTGGTTGAGGAAATCGGTGCTGTTGTAAACCTGCTTCAGGCTTGGGAAGTGATTAACGGCATCCATAACCAGTCGCAGGTTATCTGACCCAACGGACTCGACAATCTGGCGGCACTTATCCGGTGGGTCCATAATGGACACGACATGGGTTTCCATCACAAGAATGACGCCTTCCAATTCTGCCTTTCGCGCAATCGGTTTCAAGGTTTCAATTAAGCGGTAGGTATTTTCTGGAAGATGGTTATCTCGATGTGGTGTCCACGGCCCAGCCGGATTCAGGCCACCGGGGCGAATAAGGAAGGCTTGTGCACCGAGTTGTGTGGCAATCTCTGTGCCTCGATTGATTTTTACCATCGCGCCATCCCTTTCAGCCTTACCAGGGTGGAACAAACATTCGTTATATGTAATGGCGAATTGCGCGAGGTCTAGAGCTTCCTCCGCCATAAATTGGCGGTAGGTTTTGCAGTCTTGAGCCGTTATGTTGAAGACATCATCGCCATTGAGATGGAATCCAAATCCCGTAAATTTCAAATCTCGAATGGCTTGCATCTGCGACTTGTTGAATGTCCGGAAGTCACCCTGCAACATACCAACGATTCCGAGCTTCATTAGGTTTTCCTTTGATTTTCTCTCAAAGTTGTCATTCTGAGGGCTACTGCGAAGAATCTCAGACGTTGAGATCCTTCACGAAGCCTGCCCGTAGCCTGTCCTCGAGCGTAGCGAAGGAATGACATACTATTTAGCAGAACAGACATCCATCCTGCGTGTTAAGTACTGTCTGTCTCCAGCCAACAATTGGGTGAATAGGGTTCTCGCTGGAACATCTTTCGGCGCTTTTGCCCCGCACGTTCCATCCATTCCGAAGGGATTTCTTGGGTGTGGCGGTGTGGTGGACCCGCTTCCTTGAAGATGTCGATGACGAAGAGTCGAAACACCTGTGGAGAGTCTAAAGGCTTGGGTTCAACGCCGTGAAACATCCTGGCGTTCAGGTAGACCATGCTTCCCGGCGGCAGTTCTAGGTGTTCCACCACGAGTTCACGGCCGGCTTCATCGTCAAATTCTCCAGCGAGTAGTTTCTCTGGCGTAACAACCTTAGTTGGCGAAACTCGATGGCTGCCCGGAATCACCGAGAGGCTTCTGTCTCCCCGTGTGAACCCGTTGGGATAATAGAGTATCTGGATATACCACCTGTCTCTCTCAGCGATATTGACAGGATTGGAATGAAACCAATGATGATGGTCTTGATGAAAGCCGATACGTCTTGTGCCTCGAGGCGCAAGATTCAGGGCGGAGTGACAGAAATGATAATCCGAGCCGATGGTCGCCCGTAGAAGTGCTGTGATAAGTGGTGCATCGATGAGGGCATCTGCCCATGGCCCTCTGTCGTTGAAGGGCCTGACGAAATAGACTTTATGATCGCTGTGTCCGCTCGATTCGCTGTCTAACGCCTGGAGATATTCCCTGACATGACCGAGGTTAAGGATTTCATTGATCAATCCCGCCCGCCCAACATCGGTGAAAACGTCCGGAAAGGTAACATATCCATCTCTGTGAAAAGCGGTGAGATCTTCTGACGAAGGGGCATCGATGCGAAATATTGAACTCATGAATAATTCTCCACGATTGGCGAGTTAAGCCTTGCTCTGAAAGTGAGTGAACTGGTATTTCCCATTCTCGTCGCTCAACGTCGTCGCAATTACGGTCGGCTCATCGCCATCGGCAGTAGGCTTGACGACTTGAACAACACAGGCGACGGACGGCGTTTTATCATCAAGCATCAGCAGTGAGTGGTGACTTGTTGGAGACTGACCGGAAACGATCATGTCTGGTTCTAAATTGGCGGCAGGATGGGTGACTGTCTCGCCGACCATAACAATACCCATATTGTACCGTCAGTTTCTTCATATTTGAGCATCGGTAATAATTGCCGCAACAGTTAGATGCGGTAGGTAGCAACTTGGGTTAATAGAGTATTCCTTCACGTAACATCGCTTGGTGTGCTTCTATAAAGGGTTTAAGTTCACGATATGCGTGCCTCAATCTATTCTGTCGATCGGTAGAGTCAAAAGGAATGACGGGCGACTGTATGATTCCGCGCCAGCGGCTGGCGAGTTTGCTTGATTCTATGTTGCTTTGTTTAGAGCTGTCCAAGAATATCTCTACATTGTAGCAATTTTGTCTGGTTGTCCCACTGAGTATATCTAAGCTAAACAGGCTTGCTGGACAGTCATCAGTTGCCAATAGCGCATTGTCCCCAATTATACCTTCGACTTGCACTATGTTACACATCTCTTCAATTAGGCTCTTTATTTTACTTGGGATTTTGTCCTCTTGTCTACCATAACGAGATGATTCCTGTTGGTATGATTTAGCTATGTCATTTACCCACTCCGAGGGCGACATGAATTTCTCTGCAATGTGAATTGGGACTATAGCCCGAGCGCCAAGCACAGTGCGTTTTCCCGTGATTCTGTCCAAGCCAACGTTGGAATTGTATCCATATCTATATCGGGAGACATCTGGGGATTTTAATACGAAAATTCCCATAAGATCTAGAATTCTCAGGAGTTTTTGGTCGTCATCTTCCAAAATATTGGCATCGAAATCATATCTATCTGTCCTGACGCGCTCAATATACAGTGTAACCTCATGCGAATCGCTAACTTCCAAAATGGAAGTGGAATCTCCTGCTGGGAATCGAAAAAGTCATTGTGGGCGAGACCGCGACCCCCCTGGCTGCGGCAAGTGCGGAATTGAAGGCACATGGGGTTGAGGTAATCGACCTGGACCTCGAAGAGTGCAAACTACTCCTGGGAGAGTACATCAAGAACCATCCGGATGTGTTTCCAGCACACCTGCTAGGCAGAGATGAGTAATCCTTGTTAACTTGCTCAAACTCACCCCTGAGCGCCAGCTCGATGGCAAGATCTCGACTGCGACGCGCTTCTTAATCTCCAGTCTGTCGCCCGGCGCCTCTCGACCGCTCGCGACGGTTCG
>JADFGN010000009.1:0-25062 GCA_022567695.1 Candidatus Poribacteria bacterium
TAAATGCGATCTACTTCAGCATCCCATTCCTCACGGAGCCGGGTAATTTGAGTGCTGTAATCAGCATTGACGCGATAGCCACCCAAAGCCTCCCCTAGCTCTTCGAGTGTAACACGCGCATCTGCAACGAGCGGCAGAGCGGCATGTTTGGCGGCGTCAAATTCGGTGACATTAATGTTGATGAACTTCACGTTGGGATTTTGGAAGGCTGTCTTTGAAGCCGTGTTGAAATCGCTTAAGCGCGACCCAATCACGATGACCAGATCGGCGTCGCGGGCAATGATATTCGCCCCCAATGTACCGGCGGCGCCTACCGTGCCCAAGCATTGCGGGTGGTCGTAACGAAGCGAGCCTTTTCCTGCAAACGTCTCTGTGACAGGGATGCCAGTCTGCTTGGCGAAACGCGCAAGTTCATCTGTTGCCTCACTGTAGATGACGCCGCCGCCCGCGATGATCATCGGTTTCTCGCTGGCACGAATCCATTCTGCCGCCTGTGTCAGCAGATTTACGTCGGCGCGAGAACGTGGAATTGTGTAGATACGCTTCTCGAAGAGAGCAGATGGATAATCGAACGCTTCAGCTTGGACATCTTGCGGCAATGCCAATGTCACAGTCCCGGTTTCCGCTTGTGAGGTCAGTACGCGCATCGCCTCCGGTAGCGCAGTAATAATCTGTTCGGGACGGTTGATTCGATCCCAGTAGCGCGAAATCGGTTTGAAGCAATCGTTGACCGAAAAGTCCTGTGAGCTAGGAGATTCCAGTTGTTGCAAAACTGGCGCGACAAGCCGCGTTGAGAAGATATCGCCCGGCAGCAACAACACAGGGATGCGATTGATTGTCGCACCGGCAGCGGCGGTAATCATGTTCGTCGCACCCGGCCCGATCGACGATGTACATGCGAAGGTTCGCAGACGGTTGTTCATCTTGGCAAACGCGGCGGCGGTATGTACCATTGCCTGTTCGTTGCGCGTTTGATAGAATCTGAACGAATCAGAATACTGGTGCAACGCCTGACCAAGTCCAGCCACGTTCCCGTGTCCAAAGATACCGAACATACCGGCGAAAAACTGATGTTCAATTCCGTCGCGTTCAACATACTGGTTTTTCAGAAATTCGACGACAGCTTGACCCATCGTCAATTTTCGCGTGTTCATAGATACCTCCTTAAGTGTCTGATTGTTGAGTTGTGTCCTTCGATTCTGCCTCTAAAAATACGAAATCATTTCTACTATTTATCCAATTTACTTGATTCATCAACCCGATCGGTCATGTCAACTCAGCCCCGATTCAAGCTTTTTTCGGACGGTATATATGAACGCTTTGCCCAAAGAAAACTTCGGCAGCCTCCATAACCGTCTCCGAAAGAGTGGGGTGCGGGTGGATAC
Source organism: Candidatus Poribacteria bacterium (assembly GCA_022567695.1). GTDB lineage: Bacteria > Poribacteria > WGA-4E > WGA-4E > PCPOR2b > JADFGN01. The sequence continues at coordinate 1,386 of JADFGN010000009.1, forward strand.
TCCATTGGAGGTCGGAGGCAACCGCCGCCATTTCGATTGCGAGTACCCCTTCAGCAATTAATTCACCGGCACCGCTGCCCACAATTCCAACGCCTAACACCTGTTCAGTTTCTGGGTCGATGATGAGCTTTGTTACACCATCGACCCGCGAGAGCGTCATCGCTCTGCCAGATGCGCCCCACGGGAAGCGACAAACCTCTACCGAACGATTCTCCGCCTTGGCTTGTGTTTCGGTTAACCCACACCACGCAATTTCCGGGTCAGTGAAAACAACAGCGGGGATTGCTCTCGGTTCAAAGGCAACTTTGTGACCGGCGATTGCTTCTGCCGCAATACGTGCTTCATAAGCGGCTTTATGTGCCAGCATCGGCTGACCCGCTACGTCTCCGATGGCGTAAATCCTCGAATCTGTCGTCCGACGTTGAGCATCTACGTGTACAAACCCGCTCTGATTTATTTGTACCTTTGTGTTTTCGAGTCCAACCCCGTTGGTATTCGCTTTTCGCCCCACGGCGATAAGCACCTGCTCAAATACGTGTTCCGAGTCTTGGAGGTTTTCACCTTCCAATCGAACCTGAATTCCGTTTGCCTCTTCCCGCAGTTGGACGACTTTGGTGTTGAGCATAATCGCGTGGAAGTGAGTTTTGAGTTGTCTTGTTAGAATGCCTACTAAGTCCCGGTCAACACCGGGTAATAAACCAGAGGTCATCTCGACGACAGAAACTTCACACCCCAGCGCGGAATAGACGGTGCCTAACTCAAGACCGATGTAGCCGCCGCCGATCACCAGCATATTTTTCGGAACCTCGCGCAATTCCAGTGCTCCTGTGGAATCGAGAACGCGAGGACTATCCAGAGATAGATTGGGAATCGTTGCCGGTCTGGAGCCAGTCGCCAGAACTGCGTGGTCGTATGATACACTTATTGCCCTATCATTCTGTTCGATCTTCAATGTGGTAGAATCCAGAAAACTCGCCCGCCCTTGAATAAACTGAACGTTTCGGTGCTTGCAGAGCTCTCCGAGTCCCTGCGTCATTTTCCCCACAACACTCTCTTTCCAAGAGCGCATCTGATTCAGATCGATTTTCGGTTCACCGAATTCAATCCCCCACTGCGTGGCTTCACGTGATTCCGTCAGCACCTTTGCCACATGCAACAGGGCTTTCGAGGGGATGCATCCCCGGTACAGACAGACGCCCCCCGGATTTGGCTCAAGATCGATTAGCGTCACTTGCAATCCCAGATCTGCAGCCATGAACGCGGCTGTGTATCCGCCGGGGCCCCCGCCAATGACTGCGACTTGTGTTGAGTGCGTTGTTTTTTTCATATAGATGTAATGGTATTGCGTAACTCCACGCTTGCGCGTTCACAGAACGGGTGACGGAAGCAAAGTTTCCGTACGCCAAATCATGTTATTCAAGATGATCAATCCACCTATGTCTTGAAATTGCCTTAACAACTTCATCCACAACATCTGCAAATTTTTTATCAGCGTAGCATTTTGCCATATGTTCATGCCAACGCCTTTTCCACCAACCATAAGCACTTTTCCCTTTCGGCGGCTTATCCGCAAACACCGATACAATTTCCACAGCATCCCCAATTGCTAATTCCACTTTTCTATAAGGTAAAGGGCAATCCTCTGACATATGAAAATCATATATATTCAGGACGTAAGTAATCGCAGCCCACACTTCCTCAGAAGTCTTGTCAATTTTAAAAACGTCACTTAATATTTCTTGAATAATCTTAATGATATTACTCATCGTGCTGTCACCGGTTGTGGATTATAAGCCGCAGCTTTCAGTGCAGCTCGACTTGGTATACCGCCGACACTGTGTAGATCCACAAAGTGAACCGAAATACCAAGGTCGCTACCTCTTTTAAGGAGTAGTAAATCATTTGTCACAAAGTTAACCCGTTTCAATTTAGCAGTCGCCAATTGCCTCGAATCCATCAGTCTGAGTTTACGTTCTGTGCCGCTGAATGCATTTCGCAGCCTTCTTGCTTCAGCTATAACTGCCTTGTAATCGACATCATCTATAAATTCAAGCTCAAAATCTTTTGCCATCTGACTCAGTTCAACTTGCCTTCCACCCTGAAGAAATTCATATCTGGTTGCTTTCCCAAAACAGAGCAATTGCCTGTTTGAGTTTATAAAGTCTATTGCGTTTCTATTACCAACCTGCGCCTGCATAAGAATGTTTGCGTCAACCAGAGGATTATACGCTAATTGTAGTACAAATCTTTCCCTTGTGACCCTTAGATTTTTCAGAAGAACAAGCTGTACGCTTTTGCTATTTGCGGTAGCTTGATGAATATCCATACGAGAATGCTCATCGAGATGTCGTCGGTGGAAGGTACCAAAATTCGTAAAAAAATAGGCAGCGCCCACCCGACGCGGCTATCCTTCCAGCGCAATTAAAAAAGGCTCCTCGAACACTTCGACCAACCACCGTAGGAAGCGGGCCGCATCCGCCCCATCAATCAAGCGATGGTCGTAAGAGAGTGCAAGCGGCAACATCAGACGCGGCTGAAACTGATCATCTATGAAAACTGGTTCGATACGGCTGCGTGCAATTCCAAGGATAGCAACTTCAGGATGATTAACAATCGGCGAAAAATGAGTGCCGCCAATGCCTCCTAGATTGGTGATTGTGAAAGTGCCACCATTGATATCTTCAAGCCCAAGTCTTCTATTTCTGGCTTTTTCTGAAACCTCGCCCAACTCGACAGACAATTCGATAACATTTTTCTTATCCACATCACGGATAACAGGCACCAAGAGTCCACGCGCTGTATCCACAGCAACGCCAACATGGTAATATTTTTTGTAAATAATCTCGTTTGCGGTCAAATCTACGCTGGCGTTAAATTTTGGGAATTTCTTCAAGGCGGCGGCGACGACCTTGAGAGCAATCGCTGTGATGGTAAGTTTTCCGCCGGAGGATTCCGCTTTAGCACCAAATTGTTTTCGGAGCTTTTCTAACTCCGTGATGTCCGCCTTATCGTGGTTGGTCACATGTGGAATGGTTGTCCAGGCATGACTCAAATGTTCTGCTGTCGCACGACGCACGTTGCCCATCTTCTCTCTTTCGATCGCGCCCCATTTTGAAAAATCGGGAAGTTGAGCCGCTACGATTTGCTCTGAAGGTTTGGGTTGGCTTTGACGTGCGTAACTTTTGACATCTTCTATCGAGATTCGACCGCCAGGTCCAGCACCTGGCACATCGTTAATATCAATACCAATTTCACGGGCGAACCGCCGAACGGAGGGTGCGGCTGGAGCGATTTTGCGTTGAACCGAATCCTGTGGCAAAGGTGCTTTGGAGGTCACAATTGCGGCGGGATGCGGTTGCTCGATTTCAGCCGTTACCCTTGTCTCCGTTGAGACGGTTTGGAAACTGCGAGGAGTGGGAACGTCGATAGATGGAGCATCCTCGGCGATTGGTTTCTCCACGGTTACAACTTCCTCGCCAGCAGTCTCGGTATCCACTGTCAGGATGGGCTGTCCAATGAGGGCTTTGCTGTCAGCTTCCACATGGATGGCTGTGACAACGCCACTCACTGTAGAAGGCACCTCAATGGCAGCCTTGTCTGTTTCAATCACCAGCACAGGCTGATCTATCTCAATCGAGTCTCCCACCGACACAAGGATGTCGATAACATCACCCGATTCTATACTTTCACCGAGTTCAGGTAGCTTAAATTCTATTGCCATATTTTCTATCCGTCATGTGTAGTGCATGTATTTCTGTTTCTCTACAATTTTCAAGCGGCGTGGATGAGGTCTTCCAAATCAGATGTTTTATTTTGTTCAGGATTGAAAGCCCGCATATTTTCTCTGTGCGTTGCACGGACGAGTCGAACATCTGATGCCACGACGACGAGGTCATTTTGATCCTCTCGGAGTTCGGCGGCAACTTCAATCGCAGCTTGCAAGAAGATCGCATCGTTGCCGTTGATCGAATGGGCAGAGATCAAATCGAGCGCATCAAGGATTAGGGGTAGCGTCGTCCGGAGAATTCTCAAGGTATTAGATTCAATGACTTCTGATTGGAAGTCGATAACCGTCTGATTGAATCGTGCTTGAGTAATCCGTCCATCATTTCTTTGCCTAACAAAAATAGACGTAACTTCAGCAATTCCGACATCCCAACATGCGAGCCGATTGCGACTGATTGTGTCAAATAACAGATCCAGTATATCACTGCCGACTTCGGGAACATACCGCTTTGCCATTGCACTCGCATCCATATAAAAATAGTTCATCTTCTATTCCTCTCGCATGGCAATGATTCCGCGGCTAAATTCATTATCTTCCGGTTTAATGATGCCATCTGCTAAGATCTGTTCACGCAATTTTTTGGCACCAATCGGTTTCATACCCTCAATACCCCATTTCTTGACGAATTTCCTAAAACCCTCCTGTATCAGCGGCTTATCACGAAGTGCTTGCTCAAGTATTGAGAATTGCTCCGACTCTCCGCCCTTTTCGTTGAGTTCTTGGATCTGGGTCTTGATCTCAGCAACATCATTTTCTAAGCCTTCGAGTTTGGTAAGAATCTCCTTGAGAATGGCTTCCATTTCAAACACCTCCTGTTTGTCTCTTGGCCGGGACGCGCAGTTGCGACCTAATTAGGAGACCATTGGGTTCGGCTTATCCGGATCGATCTCGAAATCTTTGATCGCTTTTTGCACAACGTCAAACGAAATCTGCCCTTCGCGTGCCAGCGCGTTGAGCGTTGCCAGCGCGATAAATCGGGCGTCCACTTCAAAGAAATCACGTAGAGAATCTCGTCCCTCACTTCTACCAAATCCATCCGTTCCCAAGGCCACAAGTGGTTTGGGGAACCATCGAGAGATTGAATCGGGGAGGGCTTTGACATAGTCGGAGGCAGCTACGAAAACACCGGGTGCATCCACAAGGCATTGCGTGACATAGGGAACCCTCGGCGTTTCAGATGGGTGAAGCATATTCCAGCGTTCTACCGCGTGTCCATCCAGATGCAACTCCTTATAGCTAGTGATACTCCATACGTCCGCCGCAACGTTGTATTTTTCCTCAAGTAGCGATTGCGCTTTCAACACCTCGTTCAAAATTGCACCACTGCCGAAAAGCTGCGCGTGGAGATTGGTATCCGTTTTCTCTGAGGTCTTGAACTTGTACATCCCTTTGAGAATGCCAGATTTCACATCTTCGCTGGGCATTGGAGGCATTGCATAGCGTTCATTTCCCACTGTCAGGTAAAAGAAGATGTCCTCCTGCTCTTCATACATTCGACGAATGCCTTCACGGATGATGACAGCCAGTTCGTAAGCAAACGCGGGGTCGTAGGTCATGAGGTTTGGAACCGGATATCCTAGCAGGTGGCTATGTCCATCCTGATGCTGAAGCCCTTCTCCAGCAAGCGTCGTACGACCCGAAGTTGCACCCAGAAGAAAACCTCGGCAACGCATATCTCCGGCTGCCCAAATGAGATCTCCGATTCGCTGCAAACCAAACATCGAATAAAAGATAAAGAATGGAATCGTGTTGATACCGAAAGTGGAATAGGCAATACCCGCAGCGATAAGAGATGACATTGATCCGGCTTCGGTAATCCCTTCTTCGAGGATCTGCCCATCTTTTGCTTCTTTATAGTAGAGGATGGTATCGGCATCAACAGGTTCATAAAGTTGACCGACATGAGAGTAGATGCCAACTTGCCGAAACAGTGGTTCCATGCCGAAAGTACGCGCTTCGTCAGGGACAATGGGAACTATCAGTTTTCCGATATCCTTATCCCTCAGCAGTTTAGAGAGAAGTCGCACGAAGACAGCGGTTGTCGCGATTTCGCGTCCGTCAGACCCTTCATAGAATTCTTCAAACATCGACTCTGCCGGTGTCTTGAGCGAGGGAGCAATGACAGATCGAGTTGGGAGATACCCCCCAAGTTTGCGCCGACGCTCGTGAAGATACTTCATTTCGGGGCTATCAGCTGGCGGCGTGTAAAAAGGTGCTTTGGCAATTTCGTCGTCGGAAATCGGAATACCAAACCGAGTACGAAATTCACGCAACTCCTCTTCGTTCAGCTTTGTCTGCTTATGGGTGACATTCTTGCCTTCTCCACTCTCACCGAGTCCGTACCCTTTGATTGTTTTGGTAAGAATCACCGTGGGTGACCCTTTATGCTCGACGGCTACTTTGTACGCATTATAGACCTTCTCTGGGTCGTGCCCACCACGCCTCATCTTTCGGAGTTGCTCATCCGAGAGATGTTCGACCATTTTCAGCAGACGCGGATCTGTCCCGAAAAAGTGTTCTCGGATGTACTGCCCGGACTCAACGGTATACTTTTGGTATTGCCCATCCACAACTTCCTCCATCCGGTTCAAGAGGATGCCGTCGTGATCGCTGGCAAGTAGCGCATCCCAGTCATCTCCCCAAATGACCTTTATCACGTTCCAGCCAGCTCCTCGGAAAGCAGCCTCCAGTTCTTGAATGATTTTACTATTCCCGCGTACAGGTCCGTCAAGGCGTTGCAAGTTGCAGTTGATTACGAAAATCAAGTTGTCTAATTTTTCACGGGACGCCAAGGTAATAGAACCCAGGGATTCGGGTTCATCCATCTCCCCATCCCCCAGGAATGCCCACACTTTACCATCGCTAGGTTCTTTGAGCCCTCGATCTTCAAGATAGCGAATAAAGCGTGCCTGATAGATTGCCATAATCGAGGTCAGTCCCATGGAAACCGTGGGAAATTGCCAGAAATTCGGCATCAGCCAGGGATGGGGATACGATGAAAGTCCACCGCTGGGTTGTAACTCACGACGAAAGTTCTCCAACTGCTGTTGCGTCAAACGCCCTTCCAGAAATGCTCTGGCATAGATTCCAGGAGAGGCGTGCCCCTGAAAATAGACCATATCTCCTTCATGTTCTTCACTTGGCGCACGGAAAAAATGATTAAAGCCAATTTCATACAGCGTAGCAATTGAAGCATAAGTTGAAATATGTCCTCCGATGGAGCTATCGTCACGATTCGCTCGAACTACCATCGCCATTGCGTTCCAACGGATGATGTTTTTGATACGTCGCTCGATCTCTCGACTTCCCGGAAAGGGGACCTGCTGTTCCGCGGGAATGGTATTGATGTAAGGCGTATTTGCTGTAAAGGGTAATCGGACGTCGTGCTGAAACGCATGACGTTCTAACGTATGCAATAGATGTTTGACGCCTTCTGGCCCGTGAGTTTGCAGGACGTAATTGAGGGAATCAAACCATTCCTCAAGTTCGCTCTCGTCGATTTTCCGTGTTGCTTCGTCTTTTATCTCACTCATCTTTCCAGGATTCCTTTTCTTCAGCTATGATTCAAATTACCAGCTTATTTTCAGATTACATGTCATTCTCTTTCTTCACCACGTAGACGGCGCAATTCGGATTCGAGTTGGTGGGCTCGTTCCTCCGCCAGAGCGCGAGCTTGAGCTTCTTCCGCTACACGGGCTTCTGCCTCCGCACGTGCTGCGGTTACACCAACATAATCTTCTATCAAATTGACCGTCTTATCATAACAGGCGATATTCTCTCCGCGCAAGCCGAGCCACAAGCCAACCGGTTCTAACCATAACCAGCCTTGCTCATTCGGGGCGAAAAGGGCGTAGCCGTCCGGCGTGAGTTGGTATCCCAATAAACGCCGCTTGGTCACACCTTTTTCTTCGTAAGCGTCCACAATCACATACCACAGTACACCTGCCAAAGCGTACTCTTTTACCTTATCCTCAAGGTCAACCGAACGGGTTTCCGGGTCGGTGACCTCAATGATCAAGCTCGGCTTCGTTCCCTCTTGAACTTCATCAAAAGTTTCCCAGTTTCGCCGCTCTCGAACGTTGAAAATGACGGCGATGTCGGGACCATGGGGTTTCAAATCGGGATGAGCCCACGCCACGCGCATCTCGCGAAAGACGATGGTGTTTGGGTTGTTGGCAAGGCGTGCGGTTAAGACGTTCCGCAAATAAATAGAGAATCGTTGGTGTTCTACGCTGTGTGCCCGGAAATCTTCGACCTGCGGATGGAGAATATCCTCAAGCGTCAGCGGTTCGCGCTCCCATTTGACTTTTCCATCAGGTAAGGTCGTTGAATGTAGCGCCAACCGTAGAAATACGGGTCTTCCTCTTTGAGAATTTCTCCATTGGTTGGAGTGGTTGCGATTTTCATTGTGAAGTCCTTTTCTTTTCGTGTCGGGTGAGATTGAGTGCAATTGGTCAAGTCAGGCTGGCTCAACCACTTAGCTCTTTTCAATCAACCGATCAATTGTTTCCATTACCACGCAAGCGGCGTAACTCGGCTTCAAGTTGGCGGGCGCGTTCCTCTGCCAGAGCACGCGCTTGAGTTTCTTCCGCCGCGTGGGCTTCGGCTTCGACGCGAGCGTGGGCTTCTTCGGCACGCGCTTGGGCTTCTTCGGCCGCACGGGCTTCGGCTTCGGCACGCGCTTGAGATTCTTCAGCGCGTGCTTTCGTTACACTCGCATAATCTTCTATCAGATTTCCTTCCTGATCGTAACAGACGATATTCTCCCCTTGCCAGCCAAGCCAGACGCTAACGGGTTCTAACCACAACCAGCCTCGCTCATTAGGAGGAAATGAAACGTAGCCTTGGGGCGTGAGTTGGTATCCGAGCAGACGCCGTTGCGTTACCCCCTTCTGTTGAAAGGTATCAACAATTACATACCATGGCACACCTGCCATCGCATATTCCTTGACCTTATCCTCAAGGTCAGTTGAATGGGTACTAGGAGAAGTGACTTCAATGATCAAACTTGGCTTCGTTCCTTCTTCGGCTTCATCAAAGGTACTCCAGTTCTGCCGCTGGATGACGCTGAAAATTACGGCGATGTCTGGGCCGTGGGCTTCTAAATCGGGACTATCCCACGCCACGCGAACATCGTGAAGGACGACGGCATTTGGGTCGTTGGCAAGACGTGCGGTCAAAATGTAGTGAAGATAGGTACAAAATCGTTCGTGTTGATCGCTGTGCATTCTGTAATCTCCGACCTGTGGGTGGAGGATGTCATAAAGAGTCAGCGGCACGCGCTCCCGTTTGACCGTTCCATCAGGCAACGTGCGCTGGATGGGCCGCCAACCGTAGGGATACGGATCTGCCTTTTTGAGAATTTCTCCGTTGGTTGGAGTCGTCGCAATTTTCATAGTGAAGTCCTCTTTCCTTCGCTCTCACGTTTTGAAGTGTTCACGCTTTTCTATTTGTGTCGAGTCGGTGAGAGTAACCTACCAAACGCCTGGATGATCAAGGGGTAGCAAAAAAAACAGCCTGAAATCAATTTAAAGAGTCCAGGCTGTTTTCCGAAGCACACAAAATGTTATAGAAGAGGATTACGGGTTTGCTCAAAAACCAAGATAGAACCTTAAGCAATTGCTGATTACATCATCGTTCTGATGATGTAATCGCCCTGTTCCTTTGTAATGCCGAGTTCCTGATGAGCGAGCGGGCCCTCATGGAGGACAGGCTCCAACTCGTCCAGGGAAGAACGACTCGTATCCTGATAAAACAGTCCGATAGGAATCTCATCGTCCCCCTTCATGGCTTGATCGATAGCGGCTTTAAAGTCGCTGGAATCGTGCCCCAATTCCTCAAGCTTTTTAATTCTTTGCTTAAAGAAAGCAAACGTGTTGTCCTTATTAAAGGTGATGCAGGGGCTGTAGACATCCACGAAGGCGAATCCCTTGTGTTCCATACCTTTGTACATCAATTCTGCGAGGTGCCTTGTATCGCCGCTAAATCCTCTGGCAACATAGGTTGCGCCGGAGATAAGTGCTAACGCAATGGGGTTGATGGGTGCTTCAACACTGCCAAAAGGCGTGCTCTTGGTCTTCATTCCCATCACGCTCGTTGGCGAAATTTGACCGATTGTCAACCCGTAGATCTGGTTGTCCATTACGATATACAGGAGATCGACATTGCGGCGCATGGTATGCATGAAATGGTTTCCACCGATCCCGAAACCATCGCCGTCTCCTCCAGTTACAATCACCGTCAGATCGTGGTTGCCGAGTTTGGCGCCGGTGGCGACTGCCAATGACCGACCGTGAAGGGTATGCATGCCATAAGTGCTGATGTAGCCGGGCGTATTGGATGAACACCCAATCCCGCTAATCGTCAGGTATTCGTGATTTTCACGGCCAAACTTTGCACAAGCCATCTCAAGTGACCTGAGAACACCGAAATCCCCGCAACCTGCACACCAATCTGGAGCAACATCTCCCCTAAAATCTTTTGCTGTTGGTGCTGCTTTAATGGTTTCTTCTTTCTTTGCCATGTTTTCCTCCTTAGAGCCTTTCCAAAAAGTCAATGGATGCCGACTTCAGTCAAGAAAATTCGCCGCGAAGACAGCGCATCCATATAAAAACTCAGACGACAATTTCCTGATATGGCACATACAAATCGGTTTTGCCGGCTAAGTGTTCCTTAGCGCCGTCGACGATGTGATGCGGCATAAACGGCTCACCATCGTACTTACGCATTTGGCCATCAGCTTTAAAACCTGTTTCGCCGCGCAAGAAACGGGCAAACTGACCTGTGTAATTGCATTCAACGATAATCGACCGCTTACATTTCGATAAGACCTCATTCACCACATCTTCATTCATCGGGTAGAGCCATTTGAAATGAATCTGGTTGGCACCGACACCCTCTGCCCTCAGCAAACTCACAGCTTCACCGATCACGCTCTTTGTAGAGCCCCAGCCGATTAAGGTGACTTCAGCGTCTTCAGGACCCTCAAAATCAGGCGGCGGCATTAAGGCGGCTATTCCTTCCATCTTACGTTGCCGTTTTTCCATAATTACCCGTCGCTTGTGTGGGTTGGTGAATTCGTCACTAATCAACCCACCATCCTCATCATGATCATCTGTCGCAACCACATGGATACGCCCAGGCGTACCAGGTATCGCCCGAGGGGAAATACCGCTTTCGGTGGTCTTGTAACGCAGATATGGCTCGCCTGTATCATTAGGCTCAGTGATTAACTCACCTCGATCAATTGGCGGATTCCAATTCATATCAGCGGGATCGAAAGTTGTAAAGCCCATTGAAAGCATCAAGTCAGAAATAATCATCCCCGGACACTGGAATTTATCAACCAGATTGAAGAGTTCTGGTATTGTATCGCAGCCATCCATAATGCTGGTCGGTGCCACGATGATCTTCGGAAAATCGCCCTGACTCGCACCGAGCACCTGCCACAAGTCGCCCTGCTCGGTTTTGGTTGGTAGCCCCGTTGAAGGCCCTCCACGTTGAACGTTAATGACAACAACTGGAATCTCCATCATCCCTGCCATACCGATTGCTTCGGTCATCAGGGCAAATCCACCACCTGACGTGGCGCACATGGAACGACAACCTGCGTGAGCAGCTCCAATCACCATATTGATGACGCTAATCTCGTCCTCACATTGGCGAACCATGATGCCCAAATCCCGTGCGTTTTCGGCCATCCAGTGCAGAACACCAGTCGATGGACTCATCGGATAGGCACAGTAAAATTTTACGCCCGCTGCAGCTCCACCCATAGCCATTGCCGAGTTGCCATCGACCACGGCGAGTTTCTTGTCTTGTTTCCGAAATGCTGTTGGGAACGGGGTAAAATGTTCGGCAGCGTAGTCATGGCCACGCTGAGCGAGACCCACGTTTTCATCAATGACAGCCTGTCCCTTTCGCTTGAATTGAAGCGTTAAGATGTCCTCAAATACCGTGAGATCTGCACCGACCAGATTAAGGGCAGCCCCGAGCATCACGGTATTTAACATCATTTTATTTCGGCTGTTGTTGGATAGTTCCTTAAACGAAATGGGACACAACTGAACTTCATCTCGGCCATCTCCGGGGTCAGTATTATCGCTGTTGTAGATGATTGCCCCGCCTGGGGCGATATTCTGGAGATGTTTATCCATTGCATCCTGGTTTAATGCAATTACAAGATCGATTTTGTCGCCATGGTTAGCGACTGGCTCTGAACTAATTCGCATTGTTAAAAAAGTATGACCACCACGGATGAGGGATTGGTAGGCGCTGTAAGTAAAGAGGTGGAGACCATGACGGCCGCAAATTCTTGACAACGCTCGACCTGCACTGTCAATTCCCTGACCAGGGGCTCCACCCATAGCGATCACGAAATCATATTCTGGCATTTCATTTCCCTTCTATAGTTTGATAACCTAACATGTCACTTCGACATGTCACGGATTTTAAGATTCGCTGAATTTCAACAGATTGCACTCACGTGAAGATATTTTTGTAAACGGGCTGGCTATTCATTCAAAGTTTTCTGAGTTTAGATTATATGAGTTTAGATTATAGCAAAATCCTTATCTTTTATGAACCACTTGTCGAATAGCACTTGAGGGCTGGATAATGTTCGATTGGCGGGAGATTTAGAAAACATGGATATAAGAATACCATATCATGACTGAATTTTCAAATGAATTATAGCCTGTGTCCTCTTCTCTAGCGATCGACGTTTTTTCCAGATATAATTTTGACAAATTTGGATTTTCTCAATACCGAGACAACAAATGCAGTCAGCGTAGATACAGGATGCAAGATATAACAGACAGATGAATCCTGAATCTTGAATCCCTTCGCCAGATTTCATAATTGACTCAAGGCCTTTTTCGCTTCTGGCGTGCCGATCTGGTTCAACGCTAACATGGCATGCTGGCGAACTCGCTCAGACACATCAGCCAAGGCTTCGATCAATGCGGGAACAGCATCACTTGCAGATTGACCAATCTTCGCCAGGGCAAACGCAGCATAGGCACGGACCTCTGTATCGGCGTCCTGCAATCCCGAGATCAGAGCAGGCAAGGCTGCTTTTGCAGGTTCACCAATCGAACTCAATGCCCGCATTGCATGTTCACGAACGGGTTGGTACGTATCATTCAATGCGTCAATTAACGCGGGTAAAGCTGGTTCGCCGATTCGAGCTAACGCATCACCCACATTGAGGGCATGATGCCGCTCTATATCGTTCAGGGCCTCTATCAATGCAGGAGTTGCCGGTTCGCCGATTCGAGCTAGCGCATCAGCAGCACCATCGCAAACGTCCCAAATCACGTCTCCCAATGCCTCTATCAATGAGGGGATAGCAGGCTCACCGATTTCAACCAATGCTGAGATCGCAGAGGTTCGGACTTCATCATCTTCATCCGACAACTGCTCGATGAGTTCAGTCAAATCATCATTGTTTTCCATATCATCTCCAATTTTAAGATTGCGATTTTCGTGATACAGAATCGTTACTGCTTAATCCGCTCCAGCACTGCTGTAAGCCGATCTGTCTGTTCTTTACGTAGACGATTATAGACCCGTTCAGAAATTTCTTTCTTTTCATACATTTCTTCCAGCCGAGTCACCATTTCCAGCCGTGCGATTCGCGTTCGATCAAGGTCTGCGGCATCAAGCTTTCGCAGCCAACTCGCATCAGGAGCAGGCTGAGATGTCGGCGATTCAATCGTCTCTGTGGCTGGGGATCGGATTTTAAAAACCGCCGCGACTAAAAACGCTCCTGCACATGCCGCGGTAATGGCAATTAACGCAATCATTAGGGGATTGGAAGGTTGTTGATTGACCGGGCTGCCTGTTCTCGTTGACTGTGGCGCAACCGTGCTAACCTTGAAGCGTAAATCTGCTGTCTGCTCTGCAACTAATGACTTCGCCGGATCGGTTGCATAAATTGTGTAAGACATATCGTGGATTTGCTCTCGCCGGCCGGCTCCCAAAATGCGCGATTGTGGCTCCAATGGCATCCCTTCGGTAATAAATACATAAAGTTGTTCGGTGTCAAATGTTACCATGCGCGACAGATCAAGTCCAGAATCGCCAACATGTGTTACATAAGAATAGCCTAAACTTGTCTGTCCTGGTGCCAGGGGTTGGTTGGATACCAATTGTTTCTCATTGGTCGCAAGTGGTTGCTTAAAAAGCTGATCAAACTGGAGATGTTCGTAGCCGCTAGGTAGGTTGAAATGTATCCCTGCTGGCTGACCATTCAGTGTGGTCTGGAATGCCAAATCACTCGTATTTTCGATTTGGAGGATTTCCATCACCGAAACGGCCTGATCGGGAGCGTGATTTTCTGGGGGAGGCGTAATGACGATCGTATGTTGCCGAACCTTGACCTTTGATGAGTCGCCCGTAAACGCACCGATTTCAATGTTTACCTTGAGTCCGGAAACCCATTCCGACAGCACAAGGTCATCTTCAATGTAATCCTTGCCTTCATAGGTGGTTGAAATTGTGCAGTAGACATCGAAAGCAATCGGCAGATTATCGAACACATACGATCCGTTATTGTCTGTCAGCGTTTCACGTTGCTGTACCTCTTCCCCTTGGTGAATCTTGAGAAGCACTTGCTGTTGTGCCAGCGGGAGGTCTTTTTTTCGATCAATAATCTGACCTTCAATCTTCCCTGTCTCGTTCTGCGCAAGAGCGGAGGTGAGGAAGATAAGAACAACGAATGTAGAATAGCAAGTGTAAAACGTGAAACATGAAACGTGAAACGCAAAACATGATTTCCCAGTTTTGTGGCTGTGGTGCATATTTGATTTATCCTTGCCGTTGTTTCGCTTTTTTATATTTCTCAATTTCCGCCTCAACGGACGCCATCCCTACGGTTTCGATCTGGGCGACGACTGCCGCTGTCTCTTGCAACAGTTGTCCATGCAAAGTCTGGTAATCGGCTTCTGAGAGCTTGCCAGCCTCATAATCCTCGTCAAGGTCCACGAGTGCTTCGTAACTACGCTGACGGTCAAGGTACAGTGATTGCATACGGGACTCGGCGGAATCCATTTCTGGGAAACGACGACGCCGTGACCAAATCGGCCAGCCGAGGTAAATCAGAAGGAGAAGCCCCAGTAATAAAATCCATGGCCACACAGAAAACATGATGGTAAACTCCTAATCCGTAATTTAGCTTTACTATCCCTGCTTGTAACGTTCAACTTCCGCTTCAATCTGTCTCTGGACTTCTTCAGACACATCTGGATTCTTCTCTATGGAAGCAGCGGGTTGCTTTGCCACTGATAATTTCATTTTTGACTTGAGTACGAAAACGACAATACCGCCTAGCAAAACCATAATAATCGCAGGCATGACATAAGCGAGAATGTTGACCCCCTCCACAGGCATAAGGGCGAAATACTGCATGCCGTATGTTTGAAGATAATCATTCTGAATTTTCTCAACGGTCTCTCCTGCTTTAAGCCGACTCTCGAATTCTTTATCAACCTGTTGAGCCGCACCGCACACACAGTGTTGGATTGTCTCGCGTGTACAGCCGCAATAACAGTATACACTTGTGGTCAATTGCTCAAGTTTCGATTTGAGCGACAAACCCACATTGGAATTCAACTCGTCAGCATATACAAAGGAAATACCAGAACAAGCAATCAATATGGCCAAAAGAAAAGTAGGAAGAACATGTAAGGTTTTCAATGGGATTACCTCTTTATCCAATATAGCCGAATTCGACTTACGTTCACAACGGCAATAAATCATACCATTTGTAGATTCCAGTGAGCGTAAAATCCTCCCGAGCCTTTTGAACGCTGTTAGCCATACAACACAATACCCTCATTCGTAATGGTTACGCTATTCTGCCTTTTCTTGATTCAGATGATGATAAGGGAGCAAGGTGGTCAAACGAGAATCTTCGATGGGACCACCCATGGTAAAATGGTACAACGACTGGTAAGCATTGTCCGAGAAACCTAAGATCTGATGAACCGGGTCATCAAAGAAACAGCCAATTCCAGTTCCCCGGATGCCGTGGGCTTCAGCTTCCAGGTAAAGCACTTGGCCAATCAGCCCGGTTTCCCAAAAAAGGCGCCGGTAGCAATCGGGAGCATCTTCAATGTTATTTTTAAATCGGGCGATCATTCCCAGAGAAAACGCGCCATCTCCAGCAATCTCCTGTCCGCAACTCACCGAAGCGGCTTCATATTGGCAATTGCCTGGGGTTAAAAGGTACAGCGGAAAATTGCATTCAATCGGTTTCCATAAAAAATTGGAATGGCAGAGGGCTTTGATTTCAGAGAAATCTCTCTCATTGCGGACAAAAAAGTAGATCCCCGGTTTCAAACCGTTGATACGATGAACGAAGATCAAGAGGTGTACAGAAGGTTCTCCAAGTTCCACATCAAAGGGCGCACAGAAACACCGGGGAAGCGTTTTATCCAATATGCACACAAATTGGTCTTTGGAAATGGAGGTCGCGGCATCCAATTGCACTGCACTTCTCCGCTGACGAATAATCTGCGTCGCCGATAAATGGGGAAGCGGGTGAGGAATCCGAAGTGGAATGTCGGTACAGTCATAAACGATCGGTTCAGTTTCGGGTTTCTCGGTGCTTTCAGCGACATCGACAATAATATCCCAGTCCACATGCGTCTGACTCAATCGGTTTGGGTCGCCATAGAAAGCGAGGGTCGTAAAAGATTGAACGATCTCCTCTGGAATGTGCCGAGGAATCTCGTTTTCCGGGTCGACATCCACGAAACAGAGCAGATCTGGATGCTCCTGTTCATGGGGGTTCCATCGCGCTGCATGAAATCCGAAGACGGTCCTAATCTCCTCGTCGGAGAGGGCGTTGAGATAGATAACTTTCCACCCCAAAAGGTTTGCTGAAAAACTGAGGCAAGCCAACGCATGACCGACATCGTGGTTGCAATAGCGAAATGCCCGTTCTCCATATTTCCACGACTCCCTCCAAAAAATGCTCGTTAAACCGACCAGGAATCCAGAGGTCCCGAAGTGGGCGTTTAACGCATTCCAAATAGCGGTTGGAACTTCGGCTCTGCGTTCGAGTTCATGAGAGTAAGGCGCGTAATGATAAACGCCGCTGCCGAAATCGAGAACTGGCGGAAGGATTAGATGTGCCTCCGTGGGATGCAAGTTTCCACTGGACGGGTTCATACGAAGTGCCCAAGAAGTATCACCAATCGATTTCCACGCGGACAATCCCAAAGACAGTTCTAAAAATGCCCCAAGACTTTCCAAACAGAAGAGCCGGGAGACTCTGTTTTTTCGTTCATAGAGTTCCAGATAAGAAACGGGTAGATCTCTTCCAAGCAGGGGTAAACGAACACTTCCTGCACCTTTATAAAAGCGGAAGGGGTTCGGTTGATTCGCCCAGTCTAGATATCCCATGGACCTGGCAAATCGATGAAAGTGATGCTTGGTTTGCTCATGATAGTCGAATGTATCTTGGATTTGAGATGGATTTATGGCTTTCATGAAAAGGTGCTAGTTTCAAGCAGATTGGAGTGGACCGGTTTTCGCCCGCCGCAAGAGTTAGTTTTATTATGTGAAAGTGTGGCCGGACCATCCCGGTACAGACAAGATGCTCACGGAGTATGCGTCTTACGCATCACTTCTCTTAATTTGATGCTTCTCAGCGAGGGCAATCACGCCGCCAATCATCATAATTGCCACACCAATCCACACGACATTGATAAGCGGATTGTGGTAGACTTGGACATTTACCAATCCACCGGAGTCGAAATCCGCTGGAAGCGGTCCCAACGAAATATAGAGGTCATTCAATCCGATGTGGCGAATAGCGGACTCAATTGTATCTGTATCCCCTTGTCCAGCTTTGTGGTAAAAGTGACGCGCAGAATTCATCGTTGCGATCTGTTTACCATTTTTCTCCACTGCGAATACGACACCGGCACGCGAGTAGTTTGCGTGCTCTTCTCGAAACGTATCCTGCATTGTTATCTTGTATTTACCGACTTCCATCGATTCTCCCATGCGTAGGCTCTCCGCTTCCAACAGAAAATAGCCTTTAGAGCCCATAATTCCGATGTAGACGATTACGATGCCAATGTGGACAATGTAGCCGCCGTATCGACGTTTGTTGCGCTGAACAAGCTTTATAAGCCCGCTGAAGAAGGGAGTTTCCAGACGTTTAGCCCTCAACTTCGCACCACGATAGAACTCGTCAAAGATTGCCGCGACGACAAAAACACTGGCGAAAACACAAAGTACGGAATAGACAGGGGTCATGTGTCCTTTCAAGGCGAGGTAGGCCCACGTCAACACACCAGCGATCGCACCCAAGACAATCGGTTTGGAGAACATCCGTTTGAAGTTACTCGGGGTGAGCTTTTTCCATGAGATGATCGGTCCTGCGCCCGTTAAAAACAGGAGAAGCAATCCGGGAATGACGACCATCTGATTGAAAAACGCCTCTGGCACGGATGCCTTTGTTCCAGTAATCGCTTCCGAGATAATCGGCCACAGCGTTCCCCAAAGGATAATTAATGTCAATCCCACAAGCATCCAGTTGTTAAGAAGGAAAGCGCTTTCGCGAGAGAGAAGCGAGTCAAGACGGTTCGGGCTTTTCAGGTCGTTCCAGCGATAATAAATCAGCCCGGCAACACCAAGAACTGATATGCCGATGAATCCCAGGAAGTAATGCCCAATGTTCGATTGCGCAAACGCATGTACAGAAGTGATGATTCCGCTGCGGGTGATGAACGTTCCTAGCAGCGTAAACTCAAACGCCATAGTGATCAAAATAATATTCCAGAGCTTGAGCATGTTTCGCTTCTCTTGAATCATCACCGAGTGGAGAAAAGCCGTTCCAAGGAGCCAGGGCATGAAGGATGCATTTTCGACCGGATCCCACGCCCAGTAGCCGCCCCAACCAAGTTCACGATACGCCCAATTCCCACCGAGTGTAACTCCGAGCGTCAACACCAGCCAGGAGAAAACCATCCACCGTCGTGAACGGAGAATCCATTCACTTCCTGTCCGGCCGGCGGCGAGTGCACCGATCGCAAACGCAAAAGGCACTGTCAGGCCAACAAAACCGACGTAAAGCGATGGCGGATGAAAAGCCATGCTAGGTGTCTGTAGCAGTGGATTCATCCCTGCACCGTCTGACGCAATCGCACCATTGGGAAGCCGCATCAGTGGATTGTAGACCCCTTCAATCAGTCCTGTAACCAGAATAATGAAAAAGAGTTGTACGATCGAGATTGGGATGAGAGCGTAATCGGCGAGTTCGTCAGTTGCACGCCGATTTGTCCATACCATCAATGCGCTGAAAAGCGTCACGAGCCAAAGCCAGAACAGCAGCGATCCGGACATCCGCCCCCACAGCGCAGTAATTTTATACATCAAGGGCTGATCGTAGCTTGATACTTCAACAACATACCGCATCGAAAAGTCATCTGTCACAAAACTGTAAATCAATGCGCCTGTTGCAAGACTTATTAAGACAAACGTTGCGATGACGCCATTGCGTCCACTAAGAACTGCGTTGTAGTTTTTGTAACGCAATCCCATCGCGACCATTCCAATTGCCCATAAACTGGAAAAAATCGAAAGCCATATTGCTGCCTGGCCTATCTCTGATGCCATACTCTTTATATCCTCTCGTTTGTGTTCTGCCTTTTGTTTTCGTTAAATCAGCTAGGGTACAAGCCAGTTTTCTATTCGTAGAGATTCAATTCGCACAAAATGCCTGACATTAGCTGTCAGCAAGGTTAAGTCATGAGCCAATGCAATCGTTGCCATGAGGAGATCTGTGTCCTCGATTAACTGACCTTTTCCACGGAGATCGACATGGAGTTCGGCGGCTATGTCGAGGGCTGTTTTATCAAGTGGCACAATGCCCGTTTGTCGGACAATTTTATCAAAGAGACCAAGTTTGCCTATCATATTCATATACAACAAACCACGTCGAGTTTCATAGTACGAGATTGCGTTGACTAACACTGGCAAATCTCGATTCCTCGCCTGACGATGCTTTTGGATATATTGGGGATTTATCCGTAAGACTTCCCGAATATGATTAGTATCCAGCGTATAACCTCTCATGGCTGATGCTCCGACTTAACAGGGGTAGGAGGGTGCCGTAGCGTTGAATCGAAGGCGGCGAGTTCTTCTTCTGTGCAATCCGCTAACAATCCAATGAGTTGGTCGAATATCTTGTAATACGCCTCTGTTTCTTCCTTCGTCATTGGCCCGAGCGGTGGCATTTTGTCCTTATCTTCTAATTTTGTTGCGTTGAAAGTAATGTCCTTCATGGTACGATCCTCCTTATTCTTTTTCGGATTGACCGATTAACCCGACTCGCATCAGTTGAACTCAGCTAGCGTTTTCAATAACTGCTTTTCCCTGTTTGAGCCGACACGCTTTCAGCCGCTTCATATTTCGAGGCGCATTTCGTCTGGAGTTTCGAGGCAACGACGAGGTTCTGTTTTGCATCATAGACTCCTTCAACGAACACGCTACCGCCATCCTTGAAGTTGTCTGGCTTGAGTCTATTGGCATAAATCACGTTGACTTTTGCATTGCCGGCCTTATCACTGACAGCAAATGTCAGTTCAAACTTTGCCGCATCCCATCGAGAGGTTCCTTCCGCAATGAATCCATCGACTTGAACCCCTTTGCGGTCAACCTCATCGGCATGGACGATGAGTTGATCGGGGGTGAAATGGCGCATGCTCGTATTCTTGACGCCTGTGATGACTAAGAACACGAGTGCTGAAGTGAGTATGAGGCTTGCAATCATGATTTTCGATCTTTTTCGGTTCATTTCGGTTCTCCTTTTGCATTTGATACATAAAATCTGATAATCTCCTCTACGAGTCCCTCAACGGATGCTTTTTTCGCCATCACACCCACCGCTAATCCATATCGTTCCACAGTATCCGCTGTCGATGGCCCGATAACGGCGATGTCCACTTTCTCCAACAGAACATCGGGAGAGTGTCGATCAAACATCTCCAAGAAATTGGTTACCGTTGATGAACTCGTAAACGTGATCATATCGATCCGTCCATTCCGCAGGTCTGCTTCGATGTCGTCACGCTGTTCGCCACCTACTTTGACGGTATCGTAGATCGAGATGGCGTCAACGATTGCCCCTTTTTCACATAGACCGTCGGGTAGGTCATCACGCGCAATCTTGGCGCGAGGAATCAAAATCTTCTGCCCGGCCACATCTTCCATTTCCATCGCGATAACTTCCCCACGGGACTGTGATGGAACAAAGTCAGCGCATAGCCCAATTTTATCTAATGCTTTGACGGTTTTTGCGCCAACTGCGCAGATTCGGGAATTTCCAAGCAACCGAACATCCCTCCCATTTCGCCGCAGGCGGGAGTAGAAAATTTCGACAGCATTGACGCTAGTGAAGATGACCCAATCGTATTCAGCAAGTCTGTCAATAACTTTGTCCAATCCCGGATTGTCGCAGATGGGCTGAATCTCGATTGTTGGAAATTGAATCACGTCCGCACCGTAAGACTCAAGATGTTCTGCGAAATCACTCGCTTGTGCGCGAGCACGGGTCACGACGATTCGGCGTCCAAAAAGCGGCTTGTTGTCGTACCAGCGCAACTGCTCACGCAACCGATTCACCTCGCCTATGACGATTGCCACCGGACTACGAAAGCTTGCCGCTTCTGCTTTTTGCGCAATATCGGCAAGCGTTCCTTCAAGGATTTTCTGTTGTGGGGTCGTCCCCCAACGAACTAAGGTAACTGGCGTTTTTGCCGCGCGTCCATACTTAATTAATCGCTTTGCAATCTGGCGCAGATGCCCAATGCCCATGTAGATAACAAGCGTATCAACGGCTGTCGCAAGGTGCTCCCAGCCGATTGGCGAATCTGGTTTGAGTGACGCCGAATGCCCTGTAACGAAGGCAACAGAGGAGGAATAGCCGCGGTGTGTGAGGGGAATGCCTGCATATGCCGAAGCAGCAATCGCCGCGGTAATCCCCGGCACAATCTCAAACTCAATTCCTGCCTTTGCCAGAATCAGCCCTTCTTCTCCGCCACGTCCAAATACGAATGGATCGCCGCCTTTTAGTCGAACAACTGTTTTACCCGCTTCCGCGTGCTGAATCATCAAGGCGTTGATTTGGGCCTGGCGTTTCTTTTGCTTTCCCGGTTGCTTTCCACCATAGATCTTTTCGGCATGCGCAGGACAATGTTCAAGCAACTTGACGTTGGCGAGCAAGTCATAAATAACAACATCTGCGCGTTTTAGGCATTCAACCCCTTTGAGCGTGATCAATTTCGGATCGCCTGGCCCCGCTCCGACCAAATAGACTTTACCGAACTTTGGACGGTTAGTATCTGTATTCATCACAATTCACTCTTTTGCTCCACTTGTTACGTCCAAGATCTCCCCTGCCCCTCGTTGAAGCAGTATTTCGGCCAAAGCTTCCCCTAAACCAACTGCATTAGACGAATCACCTGATATATGTTCCACAACGCGCCGACTGCCATCAGGACTGGAAACAATCCCGATCAATGAGAGTCCTCCATCAATCAGCCGCGCATTTGCGCCAATGGGAACTTGACAGCCACCGCCCAGTCCACGTAGCACCGATCGTTCCGCGCTTACCTCGAGCTCGCTGTCCGGATGGTTGACTGCACTCAATAATTCCTTCATCTCAAAGTCATCTTCCCGCGTTTCGACTCCCAAGGCCCCTTGCCCGACAGCAGGCACCATCTGATCGATCTCAAAATACGCCGTGATGATTTCCGAACCGATGAGCCGTTTGATGCCAGCCGCTGCGAGAATAATCCCATCAAGGTCTGTTTCATGAAGTTTCCGAAGGCGCGTATCCAAATTTCCGCGCACATCTACAACCTGCAGATCGGGACGTAAGTACAACAACTGAGATCGACGACGCGGGCTTGTTGTCCCGATTTTAGCGGCTTTGGGTAATTCACCCAGAGAAACTCCAGATTGTGTAACGAGTACATCACGCGGATCTTCGCGGGCAGGAATGGCAGCAATACAAAGCCCATCAGGGAGTTCCGTCGGTAAATCTTTCATGCTATGGACAGCAAGATCGACCGTTCCATCCAAAAGCGCAACTTCAATCTCTTTGGTAAAAACGCCTTTACCAAGGCCGATGAGGGTACGATTTTGAATTCTGTCTCCCGTTGTCTTGATGATTTGCAGGGCAATCTCAATGTCGGGAAAGTGCGAATTCAAGCGTTTCTTAATGTATTCCGCTTGCCACAGCGCTAGTTGGCTGCCGCGTGTGCCGATTGTGATGGTTTGGTTCATGGGTATATTCAGAAGTGTGTTCTTCCTATCTGTCTAGTTTTAAACAATCTTACCATACCGTTTTGATAAAGGAAGATGCTTGGATGATTGGATCGTTTGTAATCAAGTCCAGGTTAAGAAACCGGGCTGTGCCAGCGATCAATCGGTCATGTAGTTCCGGAATATCAGTAATTTCGGATGACGATTGGATTACGGAAAAACGCATCGGGTATTCTCTGTAATTTGGAAACTGTTTCATATATTCATTGACTGCATGCAGGGATATACCGATTCTCTGTTTTTCAGAAAGATAGAGTATTTCTGCAAAAATCATCGCTGGCAAATAGATAACTACATTTCCTTCCTCTGCCGATTCAAAGACAGACTTTGCTGTTGTCCCCAGTCTACGGCGTTCGATACGTAGAACCAATCCCATGGTGTCTGTGACGAATTCACTCACGGGGGTATCGTTGGTCATAGTTTTCAAATTCCCTTTCCAGATGGGCTTCTTCATCACGACTCAATTGTTGTAACTCGACTTCAAGCAACGCACGCTTTCGATCCTCTTGAAAAGCTTGCGGCTCCAGTGCACGTTTACGCACGAAA